>NZ_JAMYEB010000012.1:0-88014 GCF_033790785.1 Psychrobacter sp. PP-21
AATACCGCACGCTTTATCATATCAGTATGGACTTTGGTATTCATGAGTCTTCTGCTAGCCGTATCATTCGTAAAGTAGAAGACACACTGATTGACTCTGGCAAGTTTGAATTGCCTAAAAAGCTGCCCAGTCGTGTCGATGAGGACATCAATTGGTCAGTCGTCATTGTCGACGCCACCGAAACCCCAATTGAGCGTCCAAAAAAAACCAAAGCGACTACTACAGCGGCAAGAAAAAACAACACACCTTAAAAGCGCAGGTTATCGTCCATTGGCAAACCGGCTTGATACTTGATGTGCAAACCTGTAAAGGGTCAATCCACGATTTTAAGCTGTATAAAGATACTTGTCCTGATTGGTTGCCTGAGAATACTAACTATCTAGCAGACAGTGGTTATCAAGGGTTAGCAAAGCTACATAACCAAACCTTCACCCCTTTTAAAAAGCCACGTGGTGGTCAGTTACTGGAGATATGCAAACAGGCCAATCACTATCTGGCAAAGTTCCGTATTGTGGTTGAGCACAAAATAGGCTTAATCAAGTTGTTTAAAATCGTGGCTTATAAATATCGCAACCGTCGTCAGCGCTATGATCTTAGAATGAAGCTGTTTGCTGGTATCATTAATTCCGAGCTTAACCTATGACTTTTGCAAGAGGTCTATTATAAAGACCATGACTTACTCACTAGATTTCCGCAAACAAGTACTAAAAAGCTTAGACGAGGGTATGACCTTTGCCGAGGCAGCTAAATTCTATAACCTCAGCCCAACCACCATACAAAACTGGAAGAGACGTGTTCATAGTAAAACAACCAGGCAAACCAAACCCTATAAAATACCAGATGACGTGCTACTCAATGATGTCAAAGAACATCCTGATGATTATCAGTACGAGCGAGCACGTCGTTTAAACTGTAGTAAAACAGGCATTTATCATGCCCTAAAGCGCCTAGGCATCAGTCAAAAAAAAGACCTTAGAACATCCAAAAGCTTGTCCGATCAAAAGAGCGGCGTATCAGGGAAAGCTTAATAGCTTTATGCAGCAAGGCTATCCTATTGTCTATATGGATGAAAGTGGCTTTGAGGCTGAAACCATTCGTTCTCATGGTTACGCGCCTATTGGTAAGCCTTGTATCGATAGCTACAACTGGCAAGGTAAAAAGCGAACCAACGTTATCGGTGCTCTATATGAAAAGATGCTGTTTGCCCTAGATTACTTTGAGACAAACATCAACAGCATCGTCTTCTATCACTGGTGCAAACACAAACTAATCCCAAGTCTTAAAACAAAATGCGTGATTGTGATGGATAACGCCAAATTTCATAAGAGCAAACGCATTCAAAAGCTACTAAACAGGCACGGGCATCGTATTCTTTGGTTGCCGCCGTACAGCCCAGACCTAAACCCTATCGAAAAGAAATGGGCTCAGGTGAAGTTTCTACGCCAAGGCTGGATGGAAAACGACTTATCCAAATTGTTTTATGATGTTTGTCCAAGCTATAACACTTTTACTTTGAACTGACTATACCATTCCCATCTTTCAGTACTTTTTTTGCTATTCACTGAAGAGGTACGTTTGCCACAGAACCTATTATAGTCAATCCCACCAAGAAATGTTACGATAATTCTAAATTCTAGCTCGCTAATCACCATGACATACCCCATTATCCTTCGTAAAAAGGTACTACAGTCTCTTGAACAAGGCATGAGCGTGCGCACTGCAGCAAAGCTTTATGATATGAGTCCCACCACCATTATTAACTGGAAAAAAGACATCAGTATCAAGCCCATCGTCAGAGCACCGCGCAAAATATCTACCGAAGCACTAAAACAAGACATTACTGACTATCCTGACGCTTACTACTATGAAAGAGCTGCTCGTTTGGGCTGTAGTAAATCTGGTGTAGAAGCCGCCATGAAGCGGCTGGGCTATACTCGCAAAAAAAAGTCTTAAACACCCAAAATCAAGTTGGCTTAAGCGTATTACCATATCTAACTAGATAAAGTGTTTCAGTCATCTTATACCCCTACACCTTTTTTACCGTGACAACGTGACAACCCTTACGTCCTATAGCATTCAGAGCAATAACTATCCGTGACAGTATTTTGATCATACAGGTCAAAAATTAGCTTATAGACCTTTCAATATATGACTTGTCGCTCTGTCACTTCGCTCAGATAAGTATCATCAGTAAATATCCTAAATATTTCAAAACCCCTGATGAGCTATAATACTCATTTGTCATCGCCAGATTCTTGTTAGACCGTCTTCGTTTTTTCTGAACTACTCTAACCTCGTAACCATGAAAATTCTTACGAGTACCGACACGTATTGCGCTATCTAATCCTAGCCCTTTTTTAATATCGCGTACTGCTTGCTCACTATGCGCCCTAATCTGCCAATGACTAGCGTCGATCAACTGACAACCTACTGTTACGAACAGATGTAGCATCTCAAGCTGACTCTTCTTAATCCCAAAATGGATTGATGAAGTACTAAAGTTCTGTTTAACTGCAAATATATCTATAAATAATTTTAGCTCATCAGGTGTATCAATTGACAGCTGATATACACGCTCAAGCATCTTAACTAAAATGGCTTGATTCTTATGCCCAGTAGGTGCTCCTAAAATCAATCTATCATCGGTAAATAGCTGGTAAGCATTATCGTAAACTTGTCTGGCATCACTGATAGCGATACCATGCCGAAGTGCGACCTCTGCCAACTGCCCTGCTCGTTTATCAACATTTACTGTCTGTAGTTCCTCTAATAACGCAATTACATCGTATATTTTTGGATGAATAAATATAGACTGTCGTACTTCTTCTGGTTTTGACTGTGGGGCTTGCTGGCAAGCTTCATTGTTCAATGTATCATTATCAATAAATAATGGTCTTTTACCAGCAACCTTATTGATTAAATAACCACGCATCTTATCAAGACGAACCTGTTTAGTGCTTGCATCATACGCCATGCCATCTTGTCTATTTATCGTTTGATAACCAATACCTGTCAGCATCTCAAATACAGTTATAGGCATACTAATTTTAGCTTGACTCATCTGCCAACCTGCCAGCAGATGCGCGGTATGAATATAATGCTCAAACGTAGTATCTGGCGTTAGATGCCCTGCAAGACTAGCCAGCCCAAACCAAATGCCCTGCTCTTTATTATTACCAAGTATTGCCTTAATGATATTGTCGCCATGCTTTTTATCATAGTCTGTCATCACCTGAGCCAGTGGCGAGCTACTCAACACCAATGTCAGCTGACTAAGTGCCGTATGCCGTAAGCTATGAAAGGTAAAGTCATGGGTAAGCAGCAGTCTATCCCATATTATTTTCATCATATTACTAAAAAATACAGACGGCAATGGCTGGTCGCCTGAGCCTTGTGAAAACAAGTATCGTCGCTTTAACCTGTACTGGTGATGATAATGCGCAATGAATTGCTTTAGCTCATCTGCTTTTAGTAGACTGTCTATCGGTATCACTCTTTTGGCGCTGGAACTCTTTAGTCTGCGATAGCGGTTAGGTTTGAGAATAATTTTAGGGTATTCAATCATCTGTCCATTAAGATTACCGATATCAGCAATTTCGGTAACTTTAATACCTATTATTTTGTTAATTCGCATACCAGTGCGATAAACAAGTGCTAAAACAATCAAACAAAGTTGCTTTTGCTCAACTTCTAACTTCGATGATTGGATGTATCTTTTCATTGCGCGATATACATGTGGTGACACCATTTCGGCTTTAACCACTTGTCGGTTGTTACCCCAAGGGAAGTATACGTAAGGTGCATCAAAGTGAGTACGTTGATGATCGTGAAAGGCTTTTAGACGTCCATAAGTAAATTTCTGACTGTCTTTTAAACGATCAAGATAAGATATCGGTTGGCCAGTAGCATTTTTATCATCATCTATATCACTAGACGTATCATCTTCAAACTCCGATGACTTACATAATATAGACGTCTTACGACCATCTTTAATTTTACTTTGAATAATCTGCTCATAGATATCCTCAAAGTCGTCGCCTTCCCACTGACCAATATTCTCATCCATCGTCAGCAGCAACCAATCGCGACCAATGCAGCCGATATATTTACTGATGGTATTTAATCTAATGCTATGATCATCCAGTAGCGATAACGCCCAGCTAAGTAAGCGTTGCGCGTTAGGCTGGCTAGCATCTGTCTTTAATGTTGTGATAGTAGAAGTAGCAGCGCTTCTGGTAAGTTTGAGCGTATCTTGCACTTCTTTAATTAGATTTTTGCTAAAGCTTGGATAAGCTATAGCATTTCGCTTGTTCTGTGATTTGTCTACCGCCTGATAACTGGCATCAAACAACTCAGACCATGTAAGCGGCTCAGGGTTTGGATTGATAACTTCTTGGTTATAGCGACTCAGCTTATCAGTCGGTAGCCCAGTGGTTTTAAGATCGCCTTGTTTAACAATAGAAAGCGCCCCATCAATTAAGCTACCTTCCATCTGCCGCCAGTGATAGTTGGCATGTTTAATAAGCATTGAGTGCTGCGGACGCTCAATATCTTTATTGGTGAGTTTAAGCGTCTTTGAGATATCATTAATGATAGTGTTAAATGGTTTTATTTTTGTCTTACTCAAGTCCTTGTCTTTTAGCGCATATAAAAAACACAAACTCATATCGTCGGGTACGTAGTCGATAAAGCGCTGCAAGTCGTCACTACTATCCAGTGCGCAGCCATAGTTATAATCAGGCACGCTAAGCGGTATTACGGCTAATTGCTCTGCTTTATTTTTACCATCAGTTGCTGGCAGACTAATCTGATAAGCACGGCGCTCACTAAACAGCCAATCATATAGCGCTCTTAATATGTCAATATCATTAACACCGCCATACATGATGCTGCAATAAATCAGACCCTCAACTAAATCGTTGATTGAGAATCGCCGTTTACGTTGCCAGATATCTATCATAGTTGCACTGCTATCTGCTACAGCGCGTCCATTCACAAACCAGTCATAGTTAGTAGTCAGGCGCTCACGAGTTGCCAGTATCGGCACCACAGGCTCATTGAGGTATAGCTGATGTGCTTTATTATAATCACGAACAAATTCTAAAAATCCGCGCCGCGCTAATTGAAAGTTTTGCGCAGTATCAAACTCCTTTTCTAATCGCTCGTTAATCGCCTCATAATGATGCTGCAGCTCACAAGGTGATTGCATGGGATTTTGATTAACATAGTCTGCAATCAGCACTTTAGCTGCGCGTTTAATGCTTTTTTTAGCGCCATCTCTGTTGAGCTGCCGCAGTTTGTGAGCACTAATGTTATCCATATAAGCGAACCTCAATTTGTTTTAGGCAAAGATCATTGGCAATCGCATCTAGATGAGGGCTGAGCTGGTGCAATTGATTAATAGAGCTTGATGACATGGGGTGCGTAAATTCTTGATCGGGATGCTCATGACCGTAAAGCGTACAAATTAGATAATCAGACACACGTCCTGTGAGCATGGATCGCAACTGATGACGCAGCCAATTATCCTGATGACTAAAAAAGTCTTGTAGCTCATATCGAACGCGGCTTGGCGTGATACCGATAAAGCCTTTTGGATTTTTTTGGTAAATTTGAATAAGCGATTGCTCTGATTGCAGAATAGCATCAAGGGGATAAGGTGTTTCGGGGCAAATTGGATTATAGATAGCGGCAAATTGCTTAATATAATCAATGTAGTTTTGTATAGCAGCGGCTAAAAACTGACTTAACGGAATGAGCCTGCCGTCAGACTGACCGTGACGCTCTTCTTTATCAGATACCCATAGTAGACGACGTTTAAAATCAAGCTGATTGAGTAATCCTGGCGCATGTTTAACCGGACGAATACCGGTTTGAATCATAATAGTGTGCCACAGCCAAACGCTATAGCTATTAAACTGCGCAATATAGCGCTCGATACTATGATTGAGCCGTTCATTATAGCTCTCAGCGCTCATAGCCAACTGTTCAAAGAACTGCTGGCACGTAGAGGTTTCAAGCACCATATCGCTGCCAACATGGCTTTTATGACCATTCATGGACACGCTGCACTCATCTATCAATGACGCCTTTTTCTCGTCATCACAGTATGCGCTTAGCAGTGCTACTGCTTTTATATAGGTTTGCTCTAGATCAGCAGTTTTGATGCTGGTGTAATACAGCGGCGAGCTGTGCCTTACATCAACGCCTGTGAGGATGTCAGCATGTAGTGGCTTACTAAGGCCATTTTTAATCACTACAAACAATCCAGACTCGATATATTGAGCACTCAAAGCTGGCAGGTTGAGCTGATTCTTAACCTCGTTGATAGCTAGTTTGACATCATCAAGTGAAACAGCGACTTTGTCCTCTAACATGATCTGTAGCACTTCAGGTAGTGCTCGCTTGAATACGCTACCATAGCTTTGCCTGTGAGCAAGTAAATGGCTTCTGGTATTGGTTGTCACATCAATCGTGATAGCAATATTACTGACTTTACGGGTACGGTCATAAACAAAATACTGACGCTGACTGCGATTGCATTGCCAATCAGTAATCACACTATCGATACTAATACCGCTTAATAGTGAAAGCAGCAGTACAGCATAACCAGTCTGATACTCTGTATTATCGCTAAGGAAGTGATGCCAAAGTACAGAGAATAGCATCTGGTAGCCAGTGATACTCAATTGGCGATGGTTGGTTGGGAAGTGAAACTGATTGCGGCTGGCATGCTGATAGCTGCTTTTGAGCTTCCATTGCTGTAGCTCAGAGGATTTGGCGATTTGTTTGATGGGTTTAAAATTATTGTCCAGCAGTGGCGGTGTGTTATCATCGGCAATATTCTCAGCAGTTGCCACGTTAGTTGACTTGCGTGATTGTTTCGTACTAAACAATTTTTTCTGTAACGGCTCACCATCAATAACCGTCGTAGTATTAACAACACTTTGAGCTTTTTTTAAACGTTTGGCGCTCTTATCATAAGTTTTACCGATAAAAGCTTTATTGTTTATGACTACCTCATAAGCCAGCCTGATTTGACCAACTTTACTGGCAAGATACTGATTAGCAGCTTTACCCGTTGCCTCTTCTTGTTTGACGCTTATCTCATACTTTCTGATAGAAGATAAGCATGAGGATAGGTTATCGCACTGATCATGAATTCTAATTAACTCGTTGAGGATATCGCGCTGTGGATCAGCAGGCCTTAATGCCATACGAATACGAACGCCTAGTTTATCAATTTTAGCAAAATGCTTATCTTGCCTAGCTGCAATCATAAACATGATTTTGAGATAGCCACTCATAAACTGCCATGCGTCACTACCATTATCAACCGCACCATACGCCTGATAAAATGCGATCAGCATGTATGTAACTGCCCACTCTTCAGTTTTACCCTTTCCTACAACCTGTAGGATTATTTCAGTACAATCGATGCACTGAAAATTAGTAGCAGCAGCACATGATATCGAACACAGTAGATCAATTTTATTATCTGGCACCAGACTGATAATATCAATAACCAATGCTTGCATTTGCACATAATGCGGCGAACCTACAGGAACGAGCTTATCTAATACTCGCCTATCAGTCACATCAACAAATGCTTTAGTATCAGCCATGTACACTACCCATCCAGTTCATATTTTTAGGTAGACCTAATAAAGTCTCATCACATGCTACCTTACACTGCTGATACTCATAGCTGCTTCGACTGATACCTGCAAACTGACAGTAATTGCTAACAGTTAATCGGTGCACGCCCATCAGCTCACACACAAGCTGCTTTGGCGCACTTTGATATATGGCTTGAAATAAGGCTGGATGGTTCACGCCAGCAAATCTAGATAGATTGAGAACCTCGCACCACGCCAACCGCTTAATATCATGACGACTTTCAAGCGCAATCAGACAAGGCTGACGCCAGCTATTTTCAAACCTCATTACCTCATCGATTCGTGCAAAGTTATTGAAGAACTGATAATTGTCTTTATCGAGCACACATAACCGTAATACTGGTCGATAATAATCATCTAAGCCTGCCAGCTGTGGTCGACGCAGAGGCAGTCTATGCTGCTGCCAAACCATAAAAGCAGTGTTTGCATCAGGGTGAATGGTGAGATTTTCTGAGCTCAAAGCTAACTTCTTTTGAGTTGAGCGAAGGGTCTTATTTTTCACTATATACTGCTCTAAGAATCATTATTTAATTAATAGTACGTTATAACATAACATTATGCAAGTGGATGATTTAATTATATTTATTAAAAAATATATTGGCTGTAAATGAGTGAAAAGTCATTAAAAAATCTCTCACAAATAATAGCTAAACCATTATCTATGAGAGCTATGAATACTTCTGATCGGGTAGTAATATCGTTATTTTTTAGAGTTTAGAATGAATATATAGATTCAACTACATTATTTATAAAACCTAATTTTTACTGTCTTCATCAGGTATGTATTTTAATATCTCACATGGTGTCACCTCTAATACTTCACACAATTTGCTTAGCGTATCGAACTCTATACGAGTCGTCTCATCGTTATAAATCCTATGAAGTGTTGATTTACTAATGTCTGTCATCCTTACTAGATCGGCCACCCGTAGTCGTCTTTCTGCTAAAAGTACAGGGAGATTACAAGAAATCACAATAAAATCCTTATTGGTAAGTAAAAAATACTTGCCAGTGACTACTTTTCTGCTAGAATAATACTCGTTGGCAATAACTAAGTTTCCGTCAAAAACTATTTTATGCTGACTAACGCTTTATTATGTCATATACCTATCTTGCTGCTCAATAGCTGGCTAATGATGATAGGTGTGACTGGTTCAATAGATATCATTACTATAAGACGGGTCTAATAGATATGATTATCATAAAAAGGTAATGCTAATCGTAAGTATCAGGTCATTAAAAAGGAGTACGTTGTGGGCATCAGCATTGAATGGAGTATGACACAAAACGCTTGGGACAAACGGGTCTGTGAGGATTATTGGGCCTATGATCATAAAATCAGCTATGTGGATTATGTTAGTTTACTTTGTCAAAAGTATAGCATTAGTACCCATACATTATTTGAAACCGTAAGCCAATGCTACGCTTGCTTAGATGATGTGTGTTGTGAATATTGCGGAAACGCCTGTCCTATTGAAGTACCTGCCGATATTGCTTATATGCGGGCAAAAGAGAGTTGGTTTTGTGCAGTATGTGAGCATGCTATGTGGCGCGGAGACTCTATTAGCAAATAGAACTAGCCTCAATCGATAGTAGCAGCCAAAGCCATACGTTTATTACGTGTGGCTTTGTTTTTCTTCAGCATAAACCGCCTTTAAACGAAAACAGTCAGGCTCTTCAGTCATACTTGAGCTGAGATAAGTAAATGCATTATCCTTAGACAACAACTCCTCAATAGCATCTGATATATAAGCAAAGGCTTCCAGTGGAAGACTTTGCACGCTCTGCGTCCCAATAAGCACCCCTTTAGTATTACGAGCGTTGGTAAGTAGACCAATCATCTTATATGTAGCTGTTTTTATCATATCTGATTCAGGCTCACCTGTGGCAATTGCTTGGACAAACTGAAATGAATAACCACGCTTGAACAAGCTTTCGATATCTATAACGTCTATACCGATAAGCGTACTGGCTGAATTAACATCAAGCAGTCTAATGACATCGTTTACTTCATCTAGCTGACATCTAATAACCCCTTCTATGATATCTAAGCGTTCATACTCATGATCATCTGTTTGTAAGCCTACTAAAATATCAGCCTCTGCTTTCTCTTTTAGCTTTAGCAATGCCAGCTCATTCCAACCATCACTGAGGATAAAACATGCGATAACAGATGGCGAATAATGGCCTTTATTTGGTCGATATAAAGCGATACATGGAATGTCATCTACTTTCGATTTATCGAGCTGATATTTCATCATTAGACCCTTTATTACTTTAAATATTATGACACTGCGACTATCACTCGTTTTTATTTTTATACTGATTTACGGCATGGTTAATGAATTTTTGCACTTCATTCATTAGCCTATCTACCTGTTGCAGATCTATCGAACTTTTACCATCAAATATATCTGTGTCTAATACAGCAAAGGTCATATGCCTACCTGAACCAAAGCGCTTTGGCTTAGTCACTTTTAAATCAAAATCAGAAGCTTCTATCTTAAATAGTTTATAGAACTCATTCCTAATCTTACTTCGTCTTTCCTTATCAGGAACAGACATTTTAAAGCAGATTTTCTCTTGCTCGATTTGCAAGTAAATATCTATATTATTCTCTACTCTATGACCCAGACCCCAAAAGCCCATAAAGCCGCCCGAAGGATTAGCAACATAACCCCAATTGCCTTCTCCTAGGTAAGACTGCAAATGTTGAAAAAAGCCAATCCAAGCCCGTTTTTTCCATTCGTTAACAGGTTTTGACTTAAAGCTTTGCACCGCTTCTTCAATAGACTGCAGATGGTTATGATAATCGCTATATATATCACTCTCTTGCAGTGCCGCATTTCGTTCACTATTAAAGAGGTCTAATAAATCTCGTCTAGTTACTGGATAAAAGCCGTCCTTTAGCACAGCTTTGTAGTTGCTTTGATCATGCGTTTGTAAATAAATAGGAATGATTTTATCCTCTGTAAAGGTTTGAGCGTGTCCATTGAGCATAAACTGCTTGTATCGAATCAATTGATCTGAATGCTGCAAACTGCCTACTTTATCTTCAATTAATACGCAGTAAGTGTCGTTTATGATACAAAGGACATCAATGTTATTCACTTGACGCTTCACTACTATTTTATCAATACGACTCGGTAGCGAGTTACCCGCTTTTTTAAAGAATAACGCCAATACACTGGTTGCTAATCTGTTTAGCGCTCTATGCTTATCGTTTCCTGTCTGATAGTCTTGGTCTGCCCAAGAAAGAAGCCAACAGATAAAAGCGTCTTGTGATAATTCAGAGGTGGCAAATTTAAATAAGTTAGGTGTGGTCATTCTAGCTCCTTGATTAAATTAAAAAATATATTTGTGTTTGAGTGATTTTGGTAAAACTCTTGATCAACTATTTTGTATATAACTTCATCCCACTTTCTAGACGCTTTAAAATAACCGCTTTTAACTGAGCAGGCTCAATCACCACTGCCAATTGCGACATGCTCACTAACCAATCTTGCAGACGAGTCGTATTAGCAACCGTAGCGCTGACTTGACGCCAAGTGTCATCGATAATCGTAATCTTCTGATCTATCGCTAGTGGACGCTCATAAAGATGCTGACAGGCATACCTTTGCACCTTTAAAATCAGTTTAATTTGGGTATCGTCGGTCGGCTCTAACCTACCCAGTTTATGCAAACTCTTTAACGAAAAAGCATCTCGCCCTACCCAGTCAGATATCGGCTTATCTATGACGACTGCCTCGGTAATACGATTGACCGAAAAATTGCGATGCGCTTTTAACAACTCCTTGTCGTCGATATGATCATCAGCAGCATTAAAGCCTGTAAGATAGATCATATTGTCAATAAAGATCAGTCCTTTAGGATAAATAGCGCGCTGTGTTGACTGATCATCCCACTTCTTTTGATAGCGTATTTGTAATTGACGATTCTGTAGCAAAGCCTGATGAATACTTCCAAACACCTCACTATCAAGCGTTGGTGCTTGTACGATACTAGGCAGGGTAATGAGATGATCTTGCCACTGCCCTAGCTTACTTTGATTGAAGCTGGTCTTATCTTGTCGGTGTAATTGACTAAGCTTATCGCTAATACTTTGCTTGAAAGACGTTGGTAAATAGTTTGCGGTATATTTATCAAGCATCTGCCAAAAGAACACCGTTTGCTCATTAATGACATCGATACTAAAACTTGGCTCAATATAAAACCTTGCCGTTTGTCCGCTAATATTCTGTCCCCAAGCTGGCAGACGCATTAAAGCATCGCTGTGAAAGATGTCATTAAATATTTGATTGAGACTACTCAAATCGTTCTCTAGATTTTTACGCTCGTTTGCGTAGTGTTCAGGATTATCGTCATAAACACTCATTAGCTCTGTGAGTGATATTGCCTTTTCTTTACTACGTGGCAAGCGCTGATATAGCATAAACAGACGTGCGGATTTGTTATAGCTGGCAATTGGGTGTGTGGGCATATTGGCTACTCTATAGATTATCGAATTTATCAAACTGTCATCTTAAAAGTGAACAGTCATAAAAGAAGTTAACCAAACCGCACTACAATCGCAGTACCATTGTCATAAGCATTGCCATCTGAGTCATACACTTGATTCCTAAGCGACTGTAGCCACTCCTGTAAATCCGTTTGATTATCGATACGCGCCCATTCATTACTTGGCACTAAGTCATGAACACCGTCAGTACAGACAATGAGACTATTGCCTGATTGTACCGTGATGTTTTGCCTTATACTTTTAGGTGGCTCGCTGCTTGGGTCATCACTATCTACTGCTAAAGCAAAGCATTCAGTAATGCTATATAAGCTGCCTGCCATACCTGTGCGATTGTACTCCGTAAACTCTACTTGGCGATCTTCATCTTTCGCTTGCTCATCTACCAGCTCGTTTAGCAAATTATGATCACGAGTTAAGCACTGCCATTCATTCATATCTTTGCCAAGCAAATATACACGGCTATCGCCGACATGAGTTATATCTATATTTATCGACTTATCATCGTTTAGCGTGCCGATGATCATTGCAAGGGTTGCCGCAGCGCCATAGCGTTTAGGCGTATGCTTAGTTTGACTTAATTGCGTATATATACGATCTGATGTCATATTATGGACGTTTACTTGATTATCATCCCATAGCGCTCTAATTGCTTTGACCAATGCCTTTGAGCAGTGCTGTGACTGGTTAGAGCTGGCAACGCCATCCGATACGGCAAGGCAAAATGGAGCAACAACTTGGGTCGCTGGCATCACTCCTAAATCCTCTTGATACCAGTGATCTAAGAAGAAAAATGCGTCTTGTTGTAGTCCGTTGCTGGCATTGCCTTTAAAGGTAATGGCGCAGGCATGGGCTATTGTTTCAATAAGAGGTTTATCCTCATCACTCAAAGTCGCTGTCATATTCATTCGCTCATTATTTATTATAATTAGGATAAGTATAATAGATTACCTAGTAATTTTTTTTCTAGGTTATACGATATTTTGAGTTGGTAGTAATGACGATTGACTGAAACCTTCTAAAGGTTTACCAATCCAAGTTTAAAAAGATTAGCGCTATTGCTAGTAGATCACAAAGGCAATATTTAAATCATATGAATCGTTATATTTTCCTTACTTATCAGGTGACTATTCTGTCCTTTTTTAGGGTATCGCATTATCAGTATTCATAGAATAGAGTGATATGCGCCTAGTGCGATTTAGCAGAAAAAACCCTGCTAGGCTATAACAGTAAACGCTCAGCAGGGTTTCGTCAGTTTTACAAAATTCTTAGGTGGCATGAGTAATATCGGGGTTTGCTTTCTCAAAAACCTGATAGCTATCATAAAGGTAATGATGATACCGTTTCAAAAAATTTATTTACTAAATGTCCTTAGCCAATCATCCAATCCCTCGATATCAAATGCTTGTGCGCCGTAACCCATATCAAGCAATTCATCAGGTAGATATTCATCAAACTTTTCGATCATTTTGTTAGGAACAGTTTTAGCAAGTTCAGTGGCAGTCGGTACTGGGCGCTGGGCGATCTTCTGTAAAAACGCATAGACTTGAGCAGAACTGGTTTTGAGTACGCAAATAACCCCAGCGTAACTCTCAACCGTAAATCCATGTTGTAACAGTAGCGCTACCAACGTATTAACCACGCTATCGCCGCGCCACATAAATATATAGCAACTGCCGTCTTTATTGACGAGTGATTGATGACTTAAGTCATATCTTTCAAACGTTTTGATACTGTCTAAAAACAACTGCTTTGCGACTGTATCGGCAAAGTCTATGTACTCACTACCAACTTGAATTCGGTAGTCTTTTTTGTTCAATATACCAATCATCTCTTGGCGAACTTTGTCATGTATGGACATACTGCTATCACCAAATGTTGGTGGCTTACCGCCGCCTTTGACTTTGATGACATCAACGATTTTTTTCTCAACATCAACGTCTTTGACCTGCCAGCGCTTACCGCCAAAAATAATATATTGGTCGGGCAATATCATGGTGTCAATGGGCAGTGTTCCCAGCGTCTTATTGCCAGCCACGATACGGTACTCTTCTGGAGTCTTAAACACGGCATAAAAAGTATAATGACTGACTATACGCTCACCCATCACGCCTAGTACGAGTTGATTGTTGCCCAATTGGGTCAGCAGTTGCGCTGCCCCCATTTGAATGAGCAACAATTTAAAGTGCGCAGGTTTCACCTTTTGAAAAGGACCTTGGTTGCACAGGAGCACGTATATTTGATCAGCACGAATGCCGCCCCATTGTCCAACTAGGGCAAGTACTTGATGCAATAATGTTGAAAAATGATATAAAGACGTGTTGGCAGGCTCAAACCACTTGTCGGTAATGAGTAGCCTTATCATCGCGAGAGATTGAATCAATTCAAGCCGCAAGTCATCGATTAGGCTACTGTCTTTATTGATTTCATGCTCGGTAATCAGCATTCTAAGTACCGCTGATCCGCCGCGTCTGCCTGAGCGTCCAAGTCGCTGGCGAAGGCTTGCAACCGAATGTGGGGCGGTGACTTGAATGACGGTGTCAACCTTACCAATATCAATACCAAGCTCTAAAGTCATGGTGCAAACGGCAGTGGTTGGCAGCGCCTCTTTTTGTAATCGACTCTCTAAGCTTTCTCTTAGCTCTTTTGAGAGCGAGCCGTGATGCGGAAAGAACTCATTAGGCACGGTGTGGTATTCACACAGATCACTCAGTCCTGCGGCAATCAGCTCGGTACGCGCGCGACTGTTAGCAAATACCAAATGATTGCCGCCGCGGCACAATCGATAGAGATCAGCGCAGACTTTTGTCTCAGCAGTGTCAAGAACATCGATACCTTCAAAGACGTGATATTCAGAATCCGCCTGTTCTTGATTCGTGTTAAGTGTTAATTGGCTGGGCTGAACATAGCCCTTTACCTGAACTTTGACACTAGCGCGGGCATTACTGTCTTCTATGATGGTGCAAGGCAGCGACTGGTTGGGTCTGAGTGACCGCGGTACGCTTTGCAGTTCTCCTAAGGTGGCACTCAATGCCACTCGTGGGATGGGCGAGGTGATACGATCGGTCACATGTTCAAGCCTTGTCAATAACGACAATAAGTGCTGACCGCGCGCGCCTCCCAAAAAAGCATGAAACTCATCAATCACAATATATTGTAAGTTGCTAAATGCTTGTTTGACCCAGTCCATATCACGCACAAGCAGCGACTCAAGCGATTCAGGCGTGATCAAAATAATACCGGATGGTGATTTTTTCTGTTGTCTCTTTTGACCTAAAGAGCTGTCACCATGCCAAGGCGTCACTTGCAAATCAAGCAGCTCAGCCAAGCTTTCAAGCCTGCGATACTGATCGTTAATTAATGCTTTGAGTGGGCTGATATATAAGATACCGACGCCATTATCGCGCTTATCTGAGCGCATAAGCGCACTACAGGCAGGCAAGAAAAACGCTTCCGTTTTGCCCGCTGCCGTTGCCGCACTGATCAATACATCTGTATCACCTGATAAAATGGGCACTATCGCTTGGGCTTGAACGTCACGTAACCCTTGCCAGCCTTGATTAAATATCCAGCGCTGTACCTGATGATCAAGCTGAAAATGCGCGTCTCTCAAAAGTTATTTCTCTTATTGTTATGAGTATTATCGAAAGCTTATAGTTTAAAATCAGCCAATTCATCCTCTGCATCCACCCCGCTCATATCGATATCCATATCAGACGGATGTTCTGGATCAATGGCGACCGCGCTTATGAGCTGATCCCAAGATACGTCTGGATTTTGATCAATGACGGCAAGCATATCCAAAAACGCCTTAATTGTATTGCGAGGTGTTCTGAAATAAGCGTCACCAATGGTTTGGCTACAATGCTGCAAAAAAGCTTGCAAGGACTCATCTGGTACTAAGTATTTGGTTTCATCGCCACCTGCATAAACGTGACGCAGATTTTTGAGCAAGATATATAACTCTTCTGGCGTAAGGCTCGCTAAGTGCAGCGCAGGGGACGTGTAATCAATCACGCCTGCCCGTTTGGCAAAGCTATTGTCTGCAAGCCGTGTTTGTAGCGCGTCATAGCTGTAGAGTCCTTTACGCGGATCAAGTAAAAATTCCGGCGTACCGCCCAGTAAAAAGCCCAAATGGGCGGCTGATCCTTGCAAGCAGTCGTTTAAAATACGTAGGATTTGCTCATAATTGGCTTGACGGGCTTGAGTGCTATTGAGTTTATATAAGTTGACCATCTCATCTAGATTGACTAATAAGCCTTGATAACCCGCTTGACGTACAAACAGACTCATAATCTTTAGCGCGTCATAAAATGAGGCGTCAGAGATGATCGTACGCACGCCCAGATCGCGTCTGGCATCGGTTTTGGTTGAGTACTCTGCCCGTAACCAACGAATGGCATTGGCTTTTAGCGCATCATCGCCTGATTCGTGACCTTGCCAATACGCTTCGATCACTTTAGCAAAGTCATAACCGCCCACCAGTTCTGTCAGCTCAGCCAACTTATCTTGAATCACCTCACCAATGGTTTCATCCGTGCTATCAGCGCGTTTGCGAGCTTCGGTAATAAAGCGCTCGACAACGCTTGCAAGCGCATTGCCGTCTGGTTTATTACGCGTCGATAGGTTACGCATGAGCTCAGAATATAAGTATCTTGCTTGCCCGCTTGATGCTTGAATGCGTCTTTCAGGTGATAAGTCAGCGTTTACTGTGACCAGCTTACGCTCAAGCGCAATCGCTCTTACCACACTCAAAAAAAAGGTTTTGCCTGACCCATACTCACCAATAACCAATCGAAAGGCGGAACCACCATCCGCCACGCGATCAATATCATCGATCAGCGCTTTGAGCTCATGAATACGCCCTACTTGAATATGCTGAATACCGACCTTTGGGGTCACCCCAGCCTTTAGCGATTGAATGATGGCATCGCGCTCTTTGGTTCTGATTTTTTTGCTTGTCATGGCTTATCCTTACGCTGTCATTACATTGTTATTATCGTTATTGTCAGAATTATCGTGACTGTCTGTCAGACCAGTGTTTTTAATTCATCGACGATTTCAAAATCAATTACAAGGTTATCATCATCGTCTAACACAGGCGCATCAACATTATCAAAAGCCCAGTCATTAATAGTCTCAATAGCCCCATTAATCATAAGGTTTAGTGACTCACACAAGACTTCAGCCTCTTCACGCTGCCAAACCTCTTTGCTAATAAGCTGCTGATAAAGCTGACTGTGCGTGGTATCTAACCCTTTTACTAAAGTATTATGAGCGGTGTCGTCATCTACAGGCGCATCTGACAATACACCACTGTCTTCATCTGCGTCATCTGCTATGTCCTCATCTGCAAATATGCTTGCCAGCATGGCTTTGGCATCCCCAGTATCGCTCTCATAAGCAGCTAATAATTCTTTATCAAAAACAAACGGCTGATGTGAGCTGTCTTTAACAGCTGTACTTATAGCGTCACCCATAATATCTGCTTTTTGATTCAGCGCAGTTGTGGTTTTTGATAAATTTCTATTACTGGTGATGTGATGAATGTCACTAATAACGGCTTGCTTATCAAGACCTAACGCCTGATATAGCTTTTCAATTTGCTTAACTTGGTTTGGTTTTACCTGACCATCTGCTAAGGCAACGCTAATAATAAAATGGCTGATAAAGCTGACGTGATCCTCACTTAAAGCGCTAAGTTTTGATTTTAATCCTGCCATATTGGATGGCGTGTTTAATCGCCATAGTAGGTATGCCTTTAATGATGACTTCTCAATGCTTGACAGTGACTGGTCCTGTTCAGTAATTGTCAATAGCGTATCTACTTCTTGCTTATCAACATGACCATCTATAGTGGCAACCATTGCTCCTAATCTGAGCGCTAAGCTGATTTGATAAAAAGCGGCGCTTGGCTCAAAGTCATGACCGTGACCGCCGCGAAATATAACGACATACCCATCCGACTTTAGCTTAGCCTGATAATAACGCGGATCAGGTACGACACCAAAGCCTACCCGCTCGGCTAAATTAATAATACGCTCATGATGTTTTTTGGTTAATGACCGAGGCAACGCATGGGATGATGCAGGCGCGTTGGATGACCGCTCATGAATACAACGCCACAATGCATCAACTGTCGTCAGTCCTTCATTGTTTAAAACAATAGACTCCGCCCATAGTTTAAAGTCTTTTATGGCAGGATATTTGTTTTGATAATCTGGTCGCTCAGTCAATACCTCTGGCAATAGCAATATGGCATCGATGTCCATTTTGTCGTTATTATCACGACCCAAATAGCGACTATAAGCATCTAACGCCTCGTTGCATTGCTCAGCAATAGCCGTCAATTTTTTAACCGGTGCTTTTAAAACACTGGCATCTTGCAAGTCATCAAGCGTTAGATCAACATAACCAATGGCACGACTGGCAGCATTATAGTTTAATTTTAATTTGGTTTTATTAGGGGCAACCATAAAACCTTTGGGATAGGCTTTTTGATATAAAACATCAAACAAGTCTTTGAACTCTGATGCGCAGCGCCTTGCAGGCGTTTTAAAATGATACTCATTAGAAAAAACCAGCCACTCCCACGCCAATGTCGTAGGAACAGGCTGTTTTAAAGTTACGATTTTTGCCAATTGCATTTTAAAGATGAGATTATGGCTGTTGGCAGGTGGCGGTGACACTTGGTTGGCTTGTAATCGGTCTTCGAATAGTGGTGAGCGCACCAGCGTCATAAACTCTAAAAGACGGGCGGAATAATTATAAAAAGAGGACTGCTCGCCATAAATCGTATGCAAACGATACACTTCATTATAGAGGCTAATGAACTCATCGTCAGAGACATTATCTTCACTGATACTTTCAATCACGCGGCGCTCAAGCCCGTTGAAGTAAATAAACACGTAACCGATGGGTATATTAGGATGGGTACGATCTGACGCCAACCAGTCTAAATAAATGCCGCGGCATGCGGGTGAAAGCTGCACGTAAGCTGGCCAGTATCCAAGCGATTCATCACTATAAATGGTGGTCATGCTATGTATGAATTTCGGCGGACTGACTGATAAGCGCTCATCTATTAATGAGGGCTCAATACCATAGCCGACCAATGTATCAAGCTGCGCACCCACATAAATAAATCCCCGTTCAATTGTGCGACCATGAATCGTTATGGACTCGTACTGAGTGACCCAGCGTCCTTTTTTGAGGTTTTGATTTGAGGGTATAATTTGGTCATTTTGACGGCTTGTTAAGTCGTCTGATGAGAGGACAAACGTCGCTAGGTTATCGATATCATCTGAGTCACTGTTATCGTATTGGCTCGTACGACTTGACTGTTTTATATCAGGCGGCAAATCGATAAAAGTGGACTTTGTATCATTGTCCTTGGCATCGTATTTTTCTTTAAACCGTGCCATGACGTTATCAATGAAGTTTTTCATTATCTATGAAGCCCATTATAAAAAACAAAGAATCAAACTATAGTTTTAGTATTTTAAGAAACTCATACTCTGTAATAATACTGATATCACTACCTTCTGCTATCAACGCCTCAGACTTGCGCTGTTTACTGCTTTTATCATGTCCATTTAGTACGGCTAAGTCGGGCGTTCCCACAACCAAGTAATCAAGCTTTTTGGACACACCTGCCTTAACATGGAATCCTTGCTTTGCAGCAATCTCAGTAATTTCGGCCCGCTTTATGGACAGCTCACCTGTAAAACAAATATTTAGTCCAAAAAACCGCCCCTCTTTATTGCCTGCTATCGCTCGATTTTGAGGGAATCGCGGCGGCGTATGTTTGTTTTTTGATTGAGATGAGGCGTCTTGTAACCACTCTGTAATGCAGGCGCTATTTTCTCTAAGAATCGTAGTTGTCACAAAACCGCATGCCTTAGCATCTTCTAAGGCGTCATGATGGTTAAAATCATATCGCCACTCGCGGCACACATTAGCAAGGTTATATCCTGAATCCTTAAAGCGCTGACAAGTATCACGTACCATGCGTGAGGCGTCCACCCATTGCCAAGAAGGTAGCGGTAAATTATGATCATCTAAGCATTTGGTTATCGCTCTTTGATCAAAATCGGTGTAACTGACCACCATATTGTTCCCAACAAACTGAATGATATTGCCATAAATATCAAACATAGACGGCGCGTCTTTAACTTGCATGGTATCGATACCGTGAATGCCTGTATTTACTCGACTAAAGCTAGACGCTGGTCTGATAAAATGACAGTAAGTATCTACCAGCTTACCCTTGATATATTTCGCCATTCCTATTTGGCAAATAGAGCCGACATCTGAGTTAGCAGTTTCCACATCAATAGTCACGAAATTCATCATCTATCCTTGCACAAATGGTATGTAATATATCTGAATCGCTAATAACAGTAAACTAAAATTGACATCCCAACCTATCTGACTGATAAATATGAATAGAGCTCTATTGAAACTCTGACGATAGCCTTGCGACATCTTCTTGCTTCACAAGCGCTATACTTTAAAGGGTTAAAACTATATTTTAATATTTTCCGCATGATTCATGACACTAAAGATGAGTGCTAGAGCAATATAATTTGCTGTCAACTTATTACTTATATACACCATCATTCATATTTGAGTCTTTAAATGCTATAATAGCACTTAAACATCCAATTATGAGCGATTAATATAATATGCGATTTGATTTTTATACGCCAAGTGAGATAGCTGTCATTTTGGGTGAGCGCCTAAAAACGCAGCGATTGGTACTCAATCTAACCCAAGCTACTCTAGCAGAAAAAGCAGGTGTTGGTGTCAGTACAGTGGCTCGCATTGAGTCGGGACAAGGTGGCACGCTAGATTATGTAATCCGGCTTGCCATTGCACTTGGTATGATTAATCATTTTGCCGAATTGTTTGACATCAAACCTAGCAGTATTGAAGACATTATCGCTAAACAAAACCCACGCCTGCGAGCATCAAATAAAGCTAGCGAGTAACGCTATGTACCAACCAATATCTGTTATTAATGTCTATTATAAAGGCTTTGGATCTAAACGTCTTATCGGTCAGCTCACAATGGACGGACGCCGCCCTGTATTTGGCTATGATGCGGCGTGGATTGCTGATGGTTTAGAGATATCGCCTATCGAGATGCCACTACGCAGTGCGCCTTATTATGGCAGTCATGCGTCCAGTCATTATCTTTGCGGTCTGTTGTCAGATAGCTTGCCTGATGGTTGGGGCATGCTGCTGATGGATAGGTTTTTTCGGAAGGTTATGGACAAACCTATACAGCAAATTAATGTTTTAGATCGCTTGGCTTATATTGGCGATTCAGCCATGGGCGCCCTGAGCTTTGAACCTGAGCATGATTTATCTGATGCTATTGATATGCCGGAGCTGACTTTAGCGAAGCTTGCGGCTGCCAATCAAACCATTCTATCGGGTCAAGACAGTGACATATTGGCTGAGCTTATCGTTATTGGCGGCTCCCCTCAGGGCGCTAGACCAAAAGCGTTGGTTTTATATGATGAGGCAAGTGATTTTATCACTACTGATTTAACCCGCGCAAACCCACCGGCAACACCTTGGCTTATCAAGTTCCCTGCTCAGTCTGAGCACAAAAGCGTCTGTCTATTAGAAGCGCTTTACGCTGATATGGCAAAACAAGCAGGTCTTAACATGCCAGCGCATCACTATTTTGATATTAATAACGACTATGCCGCGTTTGGGGTTGAACGTTTTGACCGAATAGGCGATCAGCGCGTGCATACTCATACGCTGGCAGGCTTATTAGACATTGATTTTCGCATCCCATCGCTAGATTATCTGCAGTATTTGCGCTGTGTGCGTATGTTAACTGGGTCACAAGCCGCGGTAGAAGACGGTTTTAGACATGCGGTATTTAATGTGATTTTTAATAATAAAGACGACCATAGCAAAAACTTCTCTTTTATGATGGACAAAGCTGGCAGGTGGTCATTAGCGCCCGTTTATGATCTTGCTTATAACTCAGGAATGAATGGTTATCATCAAATGGATGTGACAGGTGAAGCGAAGCACCCTACTCGATCTGACTTACTGAAACTGGCTAAAGCAGCTGATATTAAGAAAAATAAAGCTCAAGCAACGATTGATCAAGTAGCATCAGTCGCTGAAGCGTTTTTAACTATCATTGACAACTATGATATTGAAAAAGAGTTATCAAATCAGGTCATTCATGATATAAAAGCCAATATCAATCGGATGGCAAATCAATAGGCCTTAGGAAGTTGTTAAATTTGTTGTTAAAAATAAATAATCAAAATCCTAATTCCCTAATAATAAAGGATTACTCCAAGTTGGTCGTTGCGTGGTGGGCGCACCAATCATAGCACTTAGACATAATCTTATCTCAGCCTGTTTTATCCCGCTCATATTCCATGGTTCTCTTTGTTGACTGCCTATCACTACCCAACAGCACTAATGCCCACTCTTTTATCACCATTAATTTGGTAACGAATCACTAATATATCGTTTAATACCCGTACCACCCTCTTCCCTTCTCCATAACTTTATTAATAGTTTTTTGATATCGATAGTCATTAAAAATATCGTTACGATATCAATCACTACAAAAAAACAAGTCATAAAAATTACAATATTAAAGGTAAGCTGTTGAATTATTTGACAATACAAAAGTCAAGATAAGTTCGCATATCGGGTGCTTAACTAGTAATACTTTCGGTGCACTGATAAAAATTAAGGTTGAATAATCGCGCAAAACAATCTAATAATAGGCTCATAGGTTCTAGACATTTATCTAGCAACTTATATCCACTATTTTTAGGAAATGACTACAATGACGTATAAGAATGTAACTGTCGCAGGAAGCGGCGTCCTAGGCTACCAAATCGCCTTTCAAGCCGCGTTTCATGGTTTTAATGTCAGTGTTTATGACATCAATGACGAGGTATTAGAAAAGGCAAAATCAAAATTTCAATTGATGTGCAAGGCTTTTCGAAAAGACTTGAGGGCAACCCAGGAGCAGTTAGATAAAGCCTTTGACAATCTGAGCTATACTTCAGACTTAGCTGAAGCGGTCAAAGATGCTGATCTCATGATTGAAGCCATTCCAGAAATCCCCAAGATCAAAATCGAATTTTATGAAAATCTAGCCAAGCTCGCCCCAGAGAAAACCATATTTGCCACCAATACTTCAACCTTGCTTCCTAGCCATTTTGCAGAATCAACAGGGCGCCCTGCCCAGTTTTTAGCGCTTCATTTTGCCAATAAAATTTGGATGCACAATGTCGCTGAAATCATGGGACATCCTGGCACAGACCCTCAAGTATTTGATGATGTTGTTGCTTTTGCGACTGCCATTGGTATGGTGGCAACGCCGCTTGATAAAGAGCAGCCTGGCTACATCATGAATAGTTTATTAGCGCCTTTTATAGATGCAGCTCTGCAATTGGTGGCAAAAGAGGTTGCCGACCCGCATACGATAGATAAGACGTGGATGATAGTCACTGGCGCGCCCTCAGGTCCATTTGCCATATTGGACACTATCGGTATCAACACTGCCTATAACATCACCAAAATATCTGCTGAAGCCACTCAAAACCCGGTAAGATTCAAGGCTGCTAAGTATTTAAAAGAGCAATTAATTGATCAAAACAAACTAGGGTCTGCAACTGGTGAAGGATTCTATACTTATCCAAACCCTGCCTTTATGAATCCTGATTTTTTGAAATAATAAATGTTATAAAATCTATTAAATAAAGCGGTAACTTCACCAGTCATCACTTAGTAGCTTGATAGACAGTAAAGTCGCAATGATGACTATTTGAACATACAAAGAACCCTTGTAGATTAGATACTACAAGGGTTCTTTGTTGTCTATACCTTAAGTGGTAGCGTTTTCTTAAAGCATCGAAGCTCGCTGCTCTGTTTCATTAACTACTGATGATATCAACTACTCGATGTCATCAACTGCTGACCTATTCATAATTCTGGTTAAAGATAACAGACAGCTCACTGGCGGCCTCTTGCATCAACGGCAAATAGCTGAGTAACTCATCCATACTCTTTCTGACGGTTGGACCATGAGTAAATAGCGTAGCAAATGCTTGCTGCTCACCATTAGGAATCATGACCGAACAGGCGACCATCCCCGGAATAAACTCTTCGTTATCTATGCCCACCTTGGTCTCGCGTGTCTTTACAATTGTCTGCATGAGTTGCTTTTTATCCGTTTGGGTATGGGTTGTGAGTGCATGTATCGACATCTTTTCAATGATACGCTCACATTTGTCATCTGACAGCTGTGCCAGTAGTAACTTGCCACTGGCACTGGCCCACACGGGTACATGAGTACCGGACGGTAGAAATATCTGTAGTGGCCAGTCTGACATGACGCGATCAACATACACCACATCTAAGTCTTGCAAAATCGCAATACCAACTGTCTCTCCTATCTTCGCTGATAGCTCATTTAGTATTGCCAATCGCTCATTTTTAAAATCACTATTTTGCAACAAGTTCATAGCAAGCTTGTACGTGCGCTTTCCGCAAGTGACTTTCCCTGGCAGGTCTAGTTGTATAAACCCCAGACCCTGCAATTGATCCAGTAATCGATACATACTGGGTACCGGTACCTCCAAGGTTTCTGATAAATCACTGACACTCATTGGTCTTTGAGAGCTTGCCAGCACCTCTACAATCTGTAAAACACGTTCAACACTCGATCCTTTCTTCTTTTTAGCCTCACTCATTAATTACTCCAAAACTTGTAGCTGACGCTCAGCAAATAAATTTATTCATTATAACGATAAAATTTATGCTTTTGCGTCTTGTCATTACAAACATATTCTGTTACCTTTCACATAACGAGAAAATATTTATCGTTATGTGAAATTTAATTGTTAGGTATGATTGATTGTGCCGGTAATACGCATGATAAATAAGCGACCTAGCAAGCTGATAATGGAAGTCATTAATACAAGGATTAGTAATTATGTCGCACAGTATCCTTCTGCCAAGGACCATGGAGATTGGACGCGATGCTTGCCAAAAGCTACCGCAGATATTAAAGAGTTTGGGTATCAAAAAACCCCTGATTATCACTGACGATATGATGGTCAAACTTGGCTATGTCGATAATATCCAACACATTTTAGAAGAAGCGAAAATCAGTGCTGATGTGTTTTCGGACACCGTTCCAGAACCTACTGAGATGTCTATCAGCGCAGGTGTCTCACAAGTCAAAGCGCAAGACTATGATGGTCTTATTGCACTAGGCGGCGGTAGCCCTATCGATAGCGCCAAAGCTATCTCAATACTGGGTAAGTTTGGCGGGGTCATGCGTGACTATAAGTTTCCTCGTCAAGTCGATGAAACTGGTTTACCTATCATCGCTATCCCAACAACTGCTGGTACAGGTTCAGAAGTCACCCGCTTTACCATCATCACTGATGATGAGAACAACGAAAAACTGTTGTGCGTGGGTATGGGATTCATGCCTATAGCAGCGATTATCGACTATACCCTAACGCTTAGCGTACCGCCGCGCACTACTGCAGATACAGGCATTGACGCGATGACTCATGCCATCGAAGCGTATATCAGTCCCAAACGCAATGCCTATAGCGATCAGCAAGCATTGGCGGCGCTGCGCCTGATTGGACCCAATATCCAAACGGCCTATCATGACGGCAAAGATGATACGGCTCGCGAGACCATGATGCTCGGCTCTACCTTGGCTGGTATCGCTTTTTGCAACTCTTCAGTTGCGCTGGTACATGGTATGAGCCGTCCGATAGGCGCGTTTTTCCATGTGCCACATGGTCTATCAAACGCCATGCTACTGCCAACGATTACCGAATTTGGTATCTCAAGCGCGCCTGATCGTTATGCTGACTGCGCACGTGCATTAGGCGTCGCTGACTCTAATGATACAGATGATGACGCCAACACCCGTTTGATCGATTTTCTCAAAAACTTAAACAAAGAATTGCATGTGCCCACATTGGCAGAGTTTGGTGTGCAGCGAGCTGACTTTGACAAGCTCGTCAATACTATGTGCGAGCAAGCATTTGCATCGGGCTCACCCAATAACAATCCACGCATACCCAATTTAGAAGAAATGATTCAGCTTTACACCATGCTGTGGGATGACAGCAGCACGGATCACGCCTAGCACTCTGTGATGCCAACATTACTTCCATTTACTATAGACCACCCAATAACACACCTGTTTAAAGGACATAAACTATGCAAACTATCGGTCATTTCATTAACGGTAGCTTAGTCAATAATGACAGCCAAACTCAAGACGTCTACAACCCTTCGACGGGCGATGTCAGCAAAAAAGTTGCGTTAGGTGGTACAAAAACCATCGGCGAAGCAGTCGCTGCTGCCAAAGCTGCCTTTCCAGCGTGGAGCAAAACGTCGCCACTAAAACGTGCACGCGTAATGTTTAAGTTCAAAGCATTGCTCGAGCAAAATGCAGATGAGATTTGCCGCCTGATCGGTGAAGAGCATGGCAAAATCGTCCATGATGCGGCAGGTGAGCTACAGCGCGGTATTGAGAACGTCGAATATGCGTGCGGCGCACCTGAGTTATTAAAAGGAGAACACAGCCGTAATGTCAGTACAGATATAGACTCTTGGAGTGAATTTCACCCCTTAGGTGTTGTCGCTGGTATCACACCATTTAACTTCCCTGCGATGGTACCCCTGTGGATGTTCCCGATGGCGATCGTTTGTGGTAACACCTTTATCCTAAAACCCTCTGAGCGTGACCCAAGCTCAACGCTATTTATCGCGCAGCTATTGCATGAAGCAGGGCTTCCAGAAGGCGTTATCAACGTCGTCAATGGTGGCAAAGAAGCCGTCGATGCCATTTTGCATCATCCAGATGTCAAGGCTGTCAGCTTTGTCGGCTCTACCCCTATTGCTGAATATATCTATACGACCGCAGCGGCACAAGGCAAACGCTGCCAAGCATTAGGCGGTGCAAAAAACCACGCGATCGTGATGCCAGATGCTGATTTGGATAATGTTGTGACCTCTTTACTTGGCGCAGCTTTTGGTTCATCAGGTGAGCGCTGCATGGCGTTGTCTGTCGCTGTGGCTGTCGGTGATGAAACCGCGGATAAAATGATTGCCGCTCTGCAGCCAGCTATCGACGCACTCAAATTTGGGGTTCACTCAGAGAAGAATAACGACTTTGGTCCTGTCATTACCAAGGCACATAAATCTAAAGTCGTCGAGCATATCAAGAGTGCTGCCGATCAAGGTGCCACCTTAGTTGCAGATGGCTCTGATGTACAACCAGAAGGTTATGAAGCTGGGTTCTTCGTTGGTCCAACACTGATTGACCATGTCACAAAAGATATGGACAGCTACAAGTCTGAAATTTTTGGTCCAGTACTACAAGTCATGCGCGTACAAACCATGGCTGAGGCAGTACAGCTCATTAATGATCATGAATACGGCAATGGTACTTGCATCTATACCCGCGATGGTGAGGCGGCGCGTCACTTTATCGACAATATTGAAGTTGGCATGGTCGGTATCAATATCCCGCTACCCGTACCCGTGGCATCACAAAGTTTTGGTGGCTGGAAACGCTCATTATTTGGTGACTTAGCCATGTACGGACCCGACGGCGTGAGATTTTTCACTCGACGCAAGACCGTCACTCAGCGCTGGCCGAGCACGGCAGTGAGAGATGAGAAGCAATTCTCCATGCCCACTTAACCCTATTACCTCTTAAGAGCACCACCTCACCGTTGCTCTCAAAAACATTACATAGTATGTCAAAAACTGGTGCTTGCGTCTTACCCACATCACTCGTGGATAGATAGCGAGTACTCTGACTGTATCAGTTTGATGGTCTCTTATGTCAGTTTGATGACCTCTAGTGTATCGGCTATCAAACCCCATGACGTTCTGGCTTTTTGTAATAACACCATAATATTCTAAGGATAGATAACTATGCGAGAAACTTTTGAATTACCCCTCGTAGGTGTCAAAGTCATCGATTTTGGTCAATATATTGCAGGTCCTGCTGTTGGCATGATGCTTGGCGATCTAGGCGCTACCGTGGTTCATATAGACCCGCCATCAGGCCCAAAATGGCACAGTCCGGCTAATGCTGTATTGAACCGCAATAAATTAATGCTAAAAATCGATCTTAAGACTGCTGAGGGAGTAGCGCAGGCTGAAGCGTTGATCTTGGAAAGTGACATTGTGATTGAAGGTTTTCGCCCTGGAAAAATGGCAGAGATGGGACTCGATCTGGTAGCACTGCGCAAAAAACGTCCACAGCTGATTGCCTTATCGATTCCTGGATTTGCCTCAAACGATGAAAACCGCCGTGAGCTTCGTGCCTATGAGAGCATCATTTCAGCAAGCTCAGGGGTGTTTGCTGACATGGGGCTTAATCGCGTACTCATGGGTATCAACTCGTCATTTTCTCCGCTACCGCTGCCTTCTGCTTATGGTGCCATGCTGGCAGGTTCTGCCGTTGTTTTTGCTCTACAAGCTCGTGAAAATACGAGGCTTGGCGATGCTATAGAGGTTCCGCTTGCAGCGCTGTTATGGAAAGTCTTTGTTACAATTCGATAGAAATCGAGGACTTACCTGAGCGTTATTTGACTCAGCGTGAGGTTGAGATTCAGCGCCGCCGTGTCGAAGGTATTCCAATGAACATGGGCTATGAAGAGCTACAAGAATTGCTAGATCCTTTTTATCGCAGCTATATGTACAAAGATGGGCGCATGTTTTACGTGGTATGCCCTAGCCACAAACATCATGCAAAGCGTTGCCTAGAGGTTTTAGGGTTGTACGATGAGTTAATTGAGGAAGGATTAACTGAAGAGGAGGATACTTATATACCTTCTAGTCAGTGGCAGTCTGATACCTCGCTTGGTGTTTATCCGATGCCAAAATACTGGGCAGATCATATTGCTGAAAAAATGAAAGGCGCATTCTTGAAACGCACCTCAAAAGAGTGGCAAAAGATCTTTGGGAAACGCGGTATACCTGGCGCGCCCCAACGTTGGCTACAAGAGTGGATCCATGATGATCATGCCGAAACAACAGGACTGATGATCGAGGTCGAGGACCCCACTTATGGCAAGATGATTCAACCAGGTCCAATTGTGTGGCTTGAAGAGTGCGGCGAACAAATGCTGCAACCCAAACCACCGAAGCTTGTAGATTTTGATGAGGCCTTTAAAAAACTAAAGAGCATTAAGACAAAACTGCCTTCAGTAAAGGAGACTGATGAGACCTATGGCTGGCTAGACGGTATCAAAGTGCTCGATCTATGCAATGTAATTGCTGGACCGCATTCAGCAGCTTACTTGGCACGGTTTGGTGCAGAAGTCATCAAGCTCGATCCTGCGTCACCACTATACGACAGTTGGAATACCGTCATTTACGGCATGTCTCAAATGGTAGGCAAGCAGTCGATACTTGCTGATATTCGTTATGGACAAGGACGGGAAGTATTCGAACAACTGGTTCGTTCAGCTGACGTCATTGTTTGGAATGCGACAGACACGCAAATTAAAAAAATGGGATTAGATACTGAGGGTCTAAAAGCATTAAACCCTGAGGCTATCTTCTGCAAGCTAGATTGTTTCAGTGGCGTTCGCAAAGGCCCATGCAGTGACTTCATTGGTTATGACGATGTCGTTCAGGCGTCTACTGGCATCATGTTACGCTGCGGCGGCGCTATGGATACGCCTGAAGAACATGCGCATGTCGGTACCATCGATGTTATGTGCGGTTTTGGCGGTGCAATGAGCATTGGGGTTGCGCTCTATCAGAAGTATCGCACAGGTCAAATTGGGCGTGGTCGTACCTCGTTAGTCGCAAACAGCGCGTTGTTGCAAATCCCATACTGCTATGACTTTGAAAAACGGGGGTTGTTCGAAGAACCCTCAGGCAGAGAGACCAACGGTCACGATGAATTGACGCGTTTTTACTACACCTCTTCAGGGAATTATTTGCTACTGAATGCTTATGAAGGCGACGTCAAAAACTTTGAGAAAGTCGAAGGTTTGGAAGGCTTTAGTCAGCTCGACAAAGACGACCGCGCGGCCTTCTTATCTAATGTTTTCCAAAAAGCACCCGCTCATGACTGGATAGAACGCTTGCAAGCGGCTGATATTGCAGCGGTCATTTGTGCAGATATCAATGCGTTGCGTGCCGAATACAGCCACCCTGCAAACAACACGCCAGGCACTGATCGTGGCAGTTACTCTTTCTCAATTTACGAAGACCATCCAAGTGGTCATAGAGTCACGCAGCTTGACCCCTATGCCATTCGCCCATCTGACAGCAAGATATATGCGCTTTCTAGACCTGAAAAGTTCGGAAAATCAACCCGTCAAATCATGCTAGATCTTGGCTATAGTGAATCGGACATTGAGACGGGTATCGCCAGTGGCAGTTTGAGTGACAGTTGGGGTGATGAATTTTTACCAAGTTAAATCAAAATTTAGCCCAAAAAAAAGCACCAAGTGACCAAAAGGATTGTGGAACTTGGTGTTCACTTAAGCAAAGAGATATTATCTAAAGGATTAGTCATGAGATATAAAAACAAACCTCCTTTGACTAAACTGCCAATAAAGGTCGCAACCAAAGGCTTTTATGAAGGGTTTAACAAAGACGTTACCATCACCGCTAAAATATTACTTGGCCTACTCATTGTTTGGGCTGTCATATCACCTGAAAACTCGATGACCGTATTAGGTTCGATCAATAGTTTTTTACTCAATCACTTCTCGACGTGGTACATCCTAGCCGTCGCTTTTTTCTTGATTTTAGCGATGCTTTTGGCATTTATTCCACGCTATGGCAAGCTGATTTTGGGAGATTCAGATGACACGCCTGAGTTCTCTAATTTTTCATGGTTTTCTATGATCTTCGGCGCAGGCATTGGCGTGGGTATGTTGACCTTTGCGACCGCAGAGCCCATGTATCACTTTGCCAATAATCCTGAAGTCATCAAAGGCATGGCAACTGGTTATGATGCTGATAATGTGCGATACGCCTACAAGTGGGCTTTTCTACATTGGGGCTTTAGTGCTTGGATTTGCTATTCCTTAGTCGGTCTGTCGATGGCGTACTTTTCTTTTCGGCGCAAATTACCGCTTACTATCCGTTCAGGACTTGCGCCGTTATTTGGCAAAAAACTCTCCGGCAGGCTTGGTGATGCAATCGATATTGTCGCCGTTATTGCGACTATTTTGGGCGTGGCTCAGACACTAGGATTTGGGGTTGAGCAGTTTGTGTCTAGTATGCACCGTGTCGGTATGGGTGAATGGTTAATCAACACTGATGGAAAGTCGTCAGCAGCAGCGATTATCGTTGCGCTGGTTGTTATCGTTGGCGTTGCCACGCTCTCAGCACTTTCTGGTCTCGGCAAAGGGGTTAAATGGTTATCCAACCTCAACATGGGTTTAAGTGTTATTCTCTTTGCATTTTTCTTGATTTTTGGTTCAACATTCTTTGGCTTACAGTCCTTTTTCGTCGGTTTGTTTGACTATGTTGTCGCGTTGCCAGAATTGCTCGTGACTGTTTGGCAGCCAGATGGTACCCCTGTTGGTGAAACACTTGCTACGTGGCAAAAGGACTGGTCAGTTTTTTATTGGGCATGGTGGATTGCTTTTGGTCCCTTTGTTGGTGTGTTCTTTGCCCGTATCTCACGGGGTCGCAGTATTCGCGCTTATCTACTTGGTACGGTCGTTCTCCCCGCGCTCATGTGTTTTATTTGGTTTTCAATTGTGGGCGGTACCGCGATTGACTTAACGCTAGGTGGTACAGATGCCATATCAAGCGTAGGACAGGAGTCTCAATTACTAGCGATGCTCGATGTCATGCTCTCGCCAACTGCTGCTTGGGCAATGGCTTTGTTGGTTTTAGTGTTACTCCTAACCTATCTAGTGACCACGTTAGATTCAGCCATTTTGGTCATCAATACGATCAACTCAGGCGGTAACGAAGGTCCAAAAGGTCGTCCACATATCATTTTTTGGGGCGTCATATTGGCATTGGTTGTTGGCGTGCTCCTGATCAGTGGCGGCTTAGGGGCGATCAAAACCGCAATGGTTATTGGTGCCCTGCCCTTTAGTTTCGTTATGGTGCTGATGGGCATAGCGCTTATAAAAGCCATTCTCTACGACACCAGTCACGATAACGTGGACAACATAAAGTCAGTCGATGAATAATCATGCTAAAGCGCATCGTGCGATACTGCAAGTCGCCTCAATGTTTCTATCTTGAGGCAACTTGATTGATCGTTCAACAAATCAATAACGGTTGACGTACAAACCCATAACGGCGAAGGTCATAATATTTTTAGCATTAATGTATTATGGATTTCGTCGGGTTGGTTTGTCTTACGTCAACAAGGTAGCTCTTTATAAAATCACGCTGTCCTATATTTTTGCCACCTCACGCTCTTGTTATTTCAGCAATATTACTGTTTGGCAAGACTGATGGGTTTGTTGTTCTATTGAGATGGAACAGTTGATCGAGCATAGAGAATGATAGTGAGATAAAACCATACACTTCCTGAATAACTACTTTATAAAACCACGATTACTGATATTCATCTTTAGGAGAATGGTATGAGCACTAATATGACAAGAAACAGTACATATATTGATGGGCATGAAATTTCATTTTTAGAGCAAGGGTCTGGTAGTCCAGTTATCTTGTTACATGGTATTCCAACCAACAGCCTTATGTGGCGCAATATCATTCCACAGCTTGCCAAAACACATCGTGTCATCGCCCCTGACCTTCTCAATTACGGCAAATCTGCGAAGCCAAAAAATGCAGATGTGTCTATCAATGCTCAAAGTAGTATGATTGTAAAGCTCATGGATGCGCTAGGTGCGCGTCAAGCCGATGTTATTGGACATGATATTGGTGGAGGGGTTGCTCAACTGATAGCAGTCAATTATCCAGAAAAAGTTCGCAAGCTTGTATTGATCGATAGTATTTGTTTTGATTCATGGCCTATCCCAGATTTTGAGCCGCTACAAGAGCCTGGCGCTGAATCAGACATGAGTCTTGAGGACTTTGTTAGCATGATGCAAGGTTTTATGCCAAAAGGCGTAGAAGATAAAAGTATTATGACTGATGAGCTAATTGAGACTTATATCCAGCCTTGGTCAACTGAGGACGGTAAGCAGGCGTTTTTCCGCAATTTGAGACGGTTAAACAAAGAATATACTCAGGCCATCACTGACGAGCTGCGCAATCTACCTCATCAGAACTTGATACTGTGGGGTGATCGAGACCCTTTCCAAAAACCAAAATATGCGCCAAAATTAGAAGAGGCCATTCCAAATGCTCAGCTCATCTGGATCAATGACGTTGGTCATTGGCTGATTGATGAAAAACCAACTGAGATTGGTGAGCACATTATTCAATTCCTTGGCTAACGCATGAGCGGTAAAGAAATATAATACCCTATCCTACCCGGCAGAGCGCTGTACCAAATAGTGATGACATTATGCTATCTGGTACAGCGCTCTATTATATGGCTCACTTTTTCCGATATGGCTATTTTCGGCATTGCTTTTTATCGTTAGCAAACCGTTATCAATACGGTCTTTTACTGATATTACCTATTACTGATATTGTCTGTTTTATAGGCTGCTCACCATAGTATCAGGCGATAAAATAGCGGCTAACGCCTCATCACTGAGTAGTTTTTCTTGTTTGACCAGTTCTGCTACACCTGAGCCACTCAGCAATGCATGTCCTGCAATACGACTGGCATTTTCATAGCCAATATGCGGCACTAGTGCAGTGACAATACCGATACTGTTTTCGACATGCTGTGCGCAGCGCGTTTCATTTGCTGTAATCCCTTGAATACAGCGCTCATCCAACATACGAATCGATTTTTCCAATATACGTGTGTTGTTTAGGAGGTTATAAACAATTAGCGGCTCCATTGCATTTAACTGCAACTGACCTGCTTCTGCGGCCATAGTGATCGTCGTATCTGTCCCCATAACCTGAAATGCCGCTTGGTTCATGGCCTCAGGGATCACAGGATTAACTTTACCTGGCATAATGGATGAGCCAGGCTGCATGGCTGGTAGATTAATCTCTCCAAATCCTGTACGCGGTCCACTCGATAGCAATCGCAAATCATTGCTCAACTTAGACAACTTGATAGACAAGCGTTTAAGTGTGCCAGAAAACGCCACAAACGCACCCATATCCGCACTCGCTGCAATGAGGTCTTCAGCTGTCTTTACAGGTAGATCGCTGATCGTAACCAACTCATCAATCGCTACCGCAGCATAACCCTTTGGTGCATTGATACCCGTTCCAATAGCGGTGCCTCCTAAATTCAGCTCACACAGCTGCAGGCAAGCCTGTTCGATTTGTGCGATTTCGCTACCGATATCACTGGCAAAGGCACGGAACTCTTGACCCAATGTCATCGGCACAGCATCTTGCAATTGCGTACGCCCCATCTTTAGAACACCACTGAACGCTTCTGCCTTATCTATTAAACTGCCCTGTAGATTAATGATCGTCTCCTTTAGAGGCGCTGCTGCAAATACAATAGCCAAACGCGCGGCACTAGGATAGACGTCATTAGTAGACTGCGAGCGATTGACATCATTATTGGGATGTAGGTACTCATATTGACCGTACTTCAGCCCCATTTTTGCAAGTCCAATGTTAGCAATCACTTCGTTGGCATTCATGTTTGTGGACGTGCCTGCCCCGCCTTGTATCAAATCAACAATAAACTGCTCATGATACTCACCATTGATGATGTCTGTGCATGCATCGGTGATAGCGCTAAGCTTAGCATCACTGAGCAAGTCATAACGGTGATTGGCTTTGGCAGCCGCTGACTTAACCATAGCCAGCGCTCTAATCAACTCAGGAAAATGACTGATTGACACTCCTGTGATATTAAAGTTCTGATACGCTCGCTGCGTTTGAATACCATACAAGGCAGTCGCTGGCACAGCTTGCTTGCCAAGTAGGTCTTTTTCAATACGGGTGGGTGTTTGGTCGTTACTTAGACGTTCAGTATGGTTCATATATTCGTTCTTCTTATAAATTAATCAAATAGAAAAGGTGGCAATATGATTGTTATATGCTGATCATTTGACAGCTAATTGATACCAGTTGCTAAGCATAAAGGACTAGACGAACATGAGTATGCTCAGCACCGTGTGCTATAGCCGTTAGATCTATAACCAATCAACAAATGCTCTCAATCACATAAAACAGAGCCATCCTAACGGAGAAGATGTAACAAGAAAAACGTAAACATTCTGCTCTCAGCCCCAAAATTTTTGGTGCTCATTGACATAGGTAGCAAATAAGATTGTCCTACAAAGAGAACAATGTTATTTACAGCTGCTTTAAGAGATTTCCTGGAAGAATAAAGCGTAGAAAATACGAGGCACACAATAAATAGGAAAAGAGTTTTTAGACGCTCTTACTTATAACAATAAACGTTTTATGATTTGAGCATAGCGGATAAAGAAACGCTGTAGGGAGAATGACCATACAGACAACGACTGGCACGAGACTAGATATAAAAAACTGGTTATCACAGACCCAATACTTGCTTTAAGGCAATAATTTGTGGCTGCTGACGGTCTACGTAACGGTAGGCAAGCATCACCTCTCGAGCCAGACTATTATCACCCAAATGATGAATCTGGACTGGTGCCGCACTCCTAATCCATAGACCAGCATACGGAATCAGCGCCACGCCCAAACCAGACTCAACCATTCTGACAATGGCATCAAGATCATTGATCTCCATAATAGTGTTTACTTTGATATCTTGCTGCTTAAAAAACTTACTCAATTTTGCCCCAGAAGAAGACTGCAAACTGTAATGAATAAAAGGGTGTTGCTCAAACGTTTGCTTTAAGCTATGAAAAGGCCATTTTTTTGGTGTGATCAGTACATAAGGCTCAGTCATAATAGACTGAGTAACGATGTCTTTGGGTAAGGTAAAAGCCGGCTGTATCGTAATGGCAGCGTCGATACTCCCTACTGCCAGTTTTTCAAACAACTCTATAGAACGTCCTGGGATGATCTCTGTCTGCATCAGCGGCGCCAATATCGTAATGGCTTTTAGTGCCTCTGGTAAAATACCAACTTGAACTGAGTTGATCGCACCAATTCTAAGCTGACCATAATAGCTGGCAATATCTGTGTCTGAAGGCGACTGCATGGTTGCATAGAGCTGCAATATCTCTTTAGCGATTGGTAGTACCCGTGCCCCTTGCGGATTAAGCGTGACAGCACGAGCAGAGCGAGTAAAGAGCGCCAAACCCAGCGTATCCTCCAGACTTTTTATCTGCGCACTCACAGCGGACTGGGTAAGATTGATGTGCCGAGCAGCCGCTGCAAAACTGTCCAATTCGCAAACTGCAACAAAGGTTTTAAGCTCTCTTATCATTGGTGTCACCGCATGTAGTGTTGATATTTGCTTCAGACTTTTTTTAGGCTCTACCGCTATCCTTATCTCTGTACAAAGGCAATAGCAAAAGGCAATAGCAATTGAAGTTAGCGTATAAATGAATACTTCGTTAAGTAGTATAAGCTAACGCTTCATTAACATCTAACAAATTGACAGCAAGGGTTGGCTTATACTACCATTGAAAACTCACTTTATTAATCTTACCTATCACATGTAAGATCGTTTCGGAGTAACCTCATGCAGTGGACTAAACCAGCTTTTCAAGACATCCGTATCGGTTTCGAAATCACTATGTATTTTGAAGCACGCTAAAAACTCATAAACCTGAATACATTAAAAGCCCTAGATGATTAGGGCTTTTACTTTTTTAGCAATTTGGAAATATTGATCTATGTATATTCACGTTTTAGGCTCAGCAGCAGGCGGCGGCTTTCCGCAGTGGAACTGTAACTGCGAAAACTGCCACGGTGTACGCCAAGGCACCATCGACGCACATACCCGTACCCAGTCTTCGATCGCCATCTCAGAAAATGGTACCGATTGGATTTTATTTAACGCATCCCCTGATATTCGCCAGCAGCTATTTGACTTTAAAGCCGCTCAGCCAGCCCGTCAATTACGAGACACAGGCATCACCGACGTGGTGTTGATGGACAGTCAGCTTGACCATACCACAGGGCTTTTGACCCTACGTGAAGGCTGTCCCGTCTCTGTTTGGTGTACGGATATGGTGCATGAAGACCTCAGCACAGGGTTTCCGCTGTTTAACATGTTAAAGCATTGGAACGGCGGTCTCCAATACAATCAAATTGACCCAAAACAAAGCTTTCAGATTGACGGTTACAGCAATTTAGAACTAACGCCTTTAGTCATTAGGAGTTCAGCGCCGCCGTATTCGCCGCATCGTAACGACCCTCATGATGGCGATAACATTGCACTGATTGTGAAAGATTTGAAAACACAAAAGCAGCTGTTCTACGCGCCAGGTCTAGGCAAAATCGATGATGACGTGATGCAAATCATGAAGGCGTCTGATTGCGTGATGATTGACGGTACGCTATGGACAGACAACGAGATGCAAGAACGCGGCGTTGGTACGAAAACGGGCCAAGATATGGGTCATTTGCATATTAGCGGTGATGACGGCTCGCTGCATTATTTAGATCAGCTCGACAATGCTCGTAAGGTTCTCATTCATATCAACAATACCAACCCGATATTAAATGAGCAATCTGAACAAGCGGCGACATTAAAACAGCATGGTGTTGAAGTGGCCTTTGATGGTATGCAGATAGAGCTTTAAGACAAACGGTAAGACAAAGACAGCAATCGCAAGGTAAAAATAATGCAAGAACAAACCGCAGCACTCAGCCCAGAAGCGTTTGAACAAGCGATTATGGCAAAAGGTCAGTATTATCATATCCACCATCCTTTTCATATCATGATGCATGAAGGGCGCGCGACGCAGCAGCAAATCCAAGCGTGGGTTGCCAATCGATTTTATTACCAAATCAATATCCCGCTAAAAGACGCGGCGATTATGGCAAACTGTCCCGATCAGCGTGTGCGTCAAGAGTGGATCCAGCGCATGATTGATCAAGATGGCGTTTATCCTGATGGTGGCGGGCGTGAAGCGTGGCTCGGTCTGGCAGAAGCAGTTGGACTAACGCGTGAGCAGGTGATTTCGGAAGAATTGGTTTTGCCCGGTGTACGTTTCGCGGTTGATGCTTATGTGAATTTTGCCCGCCGTACGTCATGGCGTGAGGCGGCAAGTAGTTCATTGACCGAGCTGTTTGCGCCGCAGATTCATCAGTCGCGCTTAGAGTCTTGGCCCAAGCATTACCCGTGGATCAAAGAAGAAGGCTATACCTATTTTCGCTCGCGCCTCAGCCAAGCGCGCCGCGATGTTGAGCATGGTCTGACCATTACCCTTGACTCATTCAAGACGGCAGAGCAGCAAGAACGCATGCTTGAGATATTACAATTTAAACTCGATATTTTGTGGACGATATTGGATGCCTTAAGTCTCGCTTATGTGCATGACCAAGCCCCTTATCAAAGCGTCACCACTGACCATGTCTGGCATAAAGGATTGTTCAAATGAGTATACCTGCTAGTTTACCTGAGCTGGATCAATCGCTGGTTCCCACATGGCGTCATGGCTATCGCTTCCAGTTTGAGCCAGCGCAAGACGCGTATGTCCTGCTCTACCCTGAGGGTATGATCACACTCAACGATAGCGCCAGTATTATCGGACAGCATATTGATGGTCAGGCATCGGTTGCTGATATTATTAAAAAGGTGAAAGCCATGTTTGGTGACGTGCCTGAAATCGAGCAAGACATTATCGAATATATGCTGGTCGCCCAGCGTGAACATTGGATTGACTTAGTATGACTGCACCCGTCGGACTGCCGCTATGGTTACTCGCTGAGTTGACCTATCGCTGCCCCTTACAATGCCCGTATTGCTCCAATCCCATTGATTATGCTCAGTATAAAGAAGAGCTGACGACAGCAGAATGGTTTGATGTGTTTGATCAAGCGCGGCAAATGGGCGCGGTACAGCTTGGGTTTTCGGGCGGTGAACCATTGGTGCGCCAAGACCTAGAAGCACTGGTCGCTTATGCGCACAAGCAGGGCTTTTATACCAACCTCATCACCTCAGGTATGGGACTGACGGAAGCACGCATTGCCAGTTTAAAAGACGCAGGATTGCAGCATATCCAGATTAGCTTCCAGGCCAGTGACCCCATCGTGAATAATCTCTTGGCGGGTTCAAAACATGCTTTTGAGCAAAAGTATGAGATGTCACGTCTGGTCAAGCAGTACGACTATCCGATGGTGCTTAACTTTGTGATTCATCGGCAAAACATCGATCAGATCGACCAGATTATTGATCTCTGCTTAGAGCTAGAAGCCGACACGGTTGAGCTGGCTATCTGCCAGTTTTACGGCTGGGCGTTTGAAAACATCGAAGGCCTATTGCCGACCAAGGAACAAGTGGTCAGAGCCGAACGCATTACCAATGAGTATCGACAAAAAATCGAAGCACGTGGTATCAAATGCAAACTGATTTTTGTGGTGCCTGATTACTACGAAGAGCGGCCAAAACCTTGTATGGATGGCTGGGGTAAGATTTTCTTGACCGTGGCACCTGATGGTACTGCCCTACCGTGTCATGCTGCCAGACAGCTGCCTATAGAGTTTCCTAATGTGCGTCAAAAACCACTCAAAGAAATCTGGTATGACTCAGACAGCTTCAATCACTTTCGCGGTGATGAATGGATGCCTGATATGTGCCAAAGCTGCCCCGATAAAGAGCGCGATTATGGCGGCTGCCGTTGCCAAGCGTTTATGCTGACGGGCGATGCCAAAAACGCCGATCCTGTGTGCGGCAAATCACCTTATCACTACCTGATCGAGGAAGCACGTGTTAATAGCGAGACGCCCGTACCTTTTGAGGAATTACGCTTTCGCAACCCTAAAAACTCTAAGCAGCTAAGTGGCAAAAAAGCCAATGAAACACAAACGAGTCAAGAGCAACTGATTCCCACGCGTACGGTCACAGATTAATGATGAATAACCAGCCTATAATTTTTGATGGTCATAATGATCTGTTAACCCGCCTTTGGTTAAGCTCGGCTGACGACCCGGTGCATGATTTTATTTATGGCACACTACCGGGACATTTAGATTTAAAGCGCTGCCAACAAGCAAAATGGATGGGCGGATTATTTTCTGTCTTTTTGCCGCCCTACGCTTATGTAAAAAACAACCATCCTGATAAGTTATCCAACCCATCAAACTCAGACTTCACTCCGCAAGAAGTCGTTGATATTTGCTGCGCGCAATTGGCGCTTGCTCAGCAATTACAGGCGCGATCAGATGGTCAGATTCAGATCTGTACGTCTGTTGCACAAATCCAAGCCTGTCAGCAGAACCAACAACTGGCTATCGTTTTGCATCTTGAAGGCGCTGAGTTTTTAGCTATTGAACCTGACTTGCTGGATGTGTTTTATGAAGCAGGACTCAGAAGTATTGGCCCATTGTGGAATAGAAAAAGTCTGTTTGGTGACGGTTTAAATGCGTCTTTTCCGCATTCGCCAGATACAGGCTTTGGTCTAACCCACGAGGGCAAAGACCTGATTTTAACTTGCTGTGATAAGCATATGCTGATTGACGTGTCCCATATGAATGAGCGCGCGTTTTGGGGTACGCTAGAAATTGCAGATCAACCCATTGTCGCAACCCACTCCAATGCACACGCCTTATGTCCGCAAGCAAGAAACCTAACTGATCGACAGTTGGCTGCCATTAAACAAAATGGTGGTCTAGTTGGAGTGAATTTTGATGTGGCATTTCTGCGTTCAGATGGGCAGCGAGATACGCAGACCTCACTTGATGTGATCGTCGATCATCTTGCTTATCTGATTGACCATCTAGGCGAAGATCACGTTGGCTTTGGCTCTGATTTTGATGGTTGCCTATTGCCTGATGAATTATCTGATATCAGTCAGATATCCAAACTGATTGAGCGGATGCAAGAACGGCACTTCTCTGATACGCTTATTGAAAAGGTTACTTCAAAGAATTGGTTTAGTGTGCTAGGTGAGATATGGCGGTAATAAGCCATATAAGGAATCCATAAGAGTGGCTGGCACATTATAAATTCATATACAATTCTATACTTCCTAAATAGTTTATTAAAATCATAACCAACCATAACTTCCTAGGTCAATTACATGACTCCCATATATACCGCATTGGCTATACTAGTTACTTTTATTTGGGGCGTAAACTTTACCTTTATTGCATGGGGGCTTGAGAGCTTTCCACCATTGATGCTCACTGCACTTCGTTTTTTCTTTACTGCTGTGCCATTGGTTTTATTTCTAAAACCACCTAAATTTAACCGTACTTTATTAATATACGCCATCGGTACATTTGTTATGCAGTACGCTTTTGTATTTACTGCCATGCATTTGGGCTCATCACCGGGACTAACGGCACTATTACTCCAGATTCAGATTTTTATCACTGTATTATTGGCTTACTTTATATTGGGCGAGGCAGTAAGTCGAGTGCAAATCATTGGTATGTTGGTTGGTGTACTTGGACTCAGTGTGATTGCGCTAAACCTTGGTGGTGATATGCCTTTAGCTGGATTTATCTGTATTTTGATTGCAGCAATAGGTTGGAGCTTTGGCAATATCGCATCAAAGCAAGCGTCAGTACAATCCGCTTTGAAAACCGCGCAACAGGGGTCAGGAAACACTCTCGTCTCGCTTAATACTAGCAAAAATAAAGCATCTGCATTATCTGCTCTAGCATTGGTAGTCTGGGGTGGTCTCATTGCTTGCGTGATATTGACTCTATCTTCTCTTATCTTTGAGCCCGATGCCTGGCAAGTAGCAACGTTTACCGAAGCCTCACTAAAATCTTGGCTATCACTTGCGTTTATTGTCTATATCTCAACACTCATTGGCTTTGGACTATGGGCGCATTTGCTCAGTCAAAATACTGCGTCCAAGGTTATGCCTTTTGCCCTACTAGTGCCCTTATTTGGTATGGTGACCTCTGTGCTGCTAACAGGAGAAGTCATAACGTGGTGGAAGATGCTTGCAATGATACTGATTTTGTCAGGGCTATTGCTGGCAAATGTGAAGCTAAAGTTGCAAAGAAAGCATCAATCAATATGACGTTAGCTGCTTTATTTAAGTAAAGTAAAAAAAACGATAAAAAATATGGTCTCATTACCCATAAAAAAACCACCCTAGCCATTCAAGCTGGGGTGGTTTTCTATTCTGGTTTTGAATTCATCTCTTCTAAAGCTATAAGCCCTACGCAGACCAACCTTCTAATACAATCTTGCCATGTGCTTGCTGGTTTTCTAGCATTTGATGCGCGTGACGTACATGCTCAGCTGTGATAGTGCCAAGATGATGGGCAACGGTGGTTTTGATCTCGCCTGCATCAATCATGTTTGCCACGTCCGTCAATAAACGATGCTGTTCAATCATGTCTGGTGTCTGGAACATAGAGCGCGTAAACATAAACTCCCAATGTAGGCTCAGACATTTAGTTTTAAGCGCCTTAATGTCTAATGATTCAGGATCATCGATAAGCCCTAATTTACCTTGTGGCTTTAAGCATTTGATAATCTCTGCATAATGCTCATCAGTGTTGTTTAGACTGATGACATAATCTACTTCTCTGATACCTGTCTTCTGTAGCTCATCAAACAATGGGTTACGATGATTGATCACATGATCTGCGCCTAGACCCTTTAACCACTGTACACTCTCCTCTCGTGATGCCGTACCGATGACTGTGGCAGAGGTCCGTGTTTTTAATAGCTGCGTTAAAATAGAACCAACCCCGCCCGCTGCACCAATGACCAATACTGAAACGTCATTAGCACGCTCATCACTACCGTTTTTATCTGCCGAGCTATTAGTAACAGGCACTTGCAGACGCTCAAACAACATCTCCCAAGCCGTGATTGTGGTGAGTGGTAATGCCGCTGCCTCAGCAAATGTTAGCGATGCTGGCATACGCCCAACGATGCGCTCATCAACCAGTTGATACTCAGCGTTGCTCCCTGAGCGGGTCAGATCCCCCGCGTAATACACCTTGTCCCCGACTGAGAATAAGCTGACTTCTTCGCCAACCGCTGTCACGATGCCCGCCGCATCCCAACCAATCACTGCATACTCACCCTCTGGTGCAGGACGCGATTGACGGATCTTATAATCCACTGGATTTACGGATATGGCTTTGACCTCTACCAGAATGTCGTGGCCTGTCGCAGTTGGCTTATCAAGCGTAATGTCTTGTAGCGCTCTTTCGTTATCGATGGCCAGATTGTCTTGATAGCCAATGGCTTTGATGGTGGTCATAATGCTGTATCCTATTTTTAATAAAAGTGATTTTGATGGTTTAACAGTTAACTTCTAGCAGTTAACTGATGACATAAGTTATAAGCCCTATAAAATATACGTGCTAGGCAAAAATGGACTGCAATACAGTTTGCGTTTGCTGCTCAAGCTCGGCAATAGTGTCTTTATTTAAAGCATTGGCATGCGGTTGTCCAAATTCGCCTCTGGCATCGCCATGCACGCCATCTTTGATATCGTTATCAAAGTATTTGCCCGTGTCGTCCGCGAACTCATCCGAGACCGCTAATGCTGTTAGGATATTTGCGCCTTTGTCCGCTGGTGACCAATACTGACCATACGCTTCATCGACCATTTTGGTATTCAATAGCGACCCTGGGTTGACCGCAATCACGTTAATATTATCGCTAGCAACCCTATTCGCTAAGTGCATACTCCACATCGTTAATGCCAGCTTGCTTTGCGCATAGGCGGCTTTGTCATCGAGACGCTCTTGTCCCATAAATGCCTTATATGATATTGGAACTTGAGCAGCCGAGCTTAGATTCACAATACGCGCTTTACTAGACTGCTTGAGTAAAGGTAGTAGCGCATTAGTCAACTCATAAGGCGCTAGGTAATTGACCACAAAGCGTACATCTAGACCCTCTGTAGTCATCGCTGATGACGTGGTATAAATTCCTGCGTTATTTATCAATACATCCAGTGTTGGTAGCTTTTCGTTAATGTCTGCGGCCATCTTCAATACAGCGGTGAGGTCGGAGAAATCAGCGACAAACCCATCAATATGATCTACCGCATCGCCTGTTGCCACAGCTTGAACTTCTGCAATGACACTGGCAAGCTTGTCAGCATCGCGGCCATGCAGGTAAACGTGATGCCCAGCTTCTGCCAAATGTAAAGCAGCCAGCTTACCAATGCCGTCCGTGCTACCAGTGATTAAAATAGTTTTAGTTTTGCTCATGATTGCAACCATCCTTATTATTTGATTATTTAACTTATGGTTATCTTATTAGGTACACGCTACATTTTATCCGCCGTCATGATATCCATTGTTATGAAAGTGTTGTACTTCATACAGCTACTATTGATCATTTTTCAGTGTTATTATTAAAAATAACGAACGCTTTATCTGATTGTTTACTGTATGAAAATCATAAAGATATGATGGACAAAAAAACGCTAGTAAGTGAGTACTTACTAGCGTTTAAATAATAGCTTAAGTGCCTTTTATGAGTTGTCTGTCCAAATTTTCAGTTAGCGTCAATTATCGTAAATCATCAACGACAGCCAGCATAGCAATGAGCGAAGCCTCCCCTAGCTGCATAGAACGCTCCGGTGACCACCCTTTCTCTTCATCAGGTAGATTATCATTGTCCTTGAACGGCATCTCTAACGTATTGGCCAGACAATCAAAACGCTCAGCGACCCAGTTGGTTGCCAGTGTCATATTTGCCTTACCTGGCGCATCAACGTCATAGCCAACCTCCGTCTGAAAATCCGCACTGGCGAGTGTCAATACCTCTGAAAATCTATCACGAAGATGTGCCAGACGCTCATTATAGCTTGGCGTGCCTTGAGAGCCAGCAAGAAACGCGTATGGCAGTGCCTCGTCACCATGCACATCATAAAACAGATCAACACCCGTCTCTTCCATTTTATTGATCACATGAAAGACTTCAGGGCTTTTGTCCAAACTTGGATTTGTCCATTCGCGATTGAGATTGGTTCCGGCAGCATTCGTACGTAGATGCCCGCGCACACTACCATCGGGATTCATATTGGGTACGATATAGAAATTGGCTTTGTCCAATAACTGTCTGCCTGTTGCATTATCGCTATCTAACAAGCTATATAGCAATCCCTCAACCAACCATTCAGCCATCGTTTCACCCGGATGTTGACGCGCCGTGATCCAGATGTTGCGTTTATTAGCATCACCGTCACCGATTTTTACCAGAGTCAAATCACGCTTGTCGAGGGTGTCACCTAAATGCTCTAGAGTAACTAACGGGTGCGTCTGGACGGCGGCTAATAAGTCTTGATGACGCTCATAGCTATAAGGGGCAAAATAAGCAATTTGAATGGTTTCGCACTCTAATGCTGCTACAATGGTCAATGTGCCATCTTTATAAGAAGTCGGCAGACGAAACCAATGCTGACGATCATAAGACGCTACTGCTTGGTAACCCTCCCACCCTTCTACATAAGATGCCTCTCCTGCATTGACAATATTGAGAACATACTCTTCTCCAACCTCACCTGAGAGGCGAAAGTTAAACCACTGAAAAAATACTTCGCCAACGTCCGGACGAATCGCCAGTTGAATGTTTTTGTTATCATCTACAGTGATAACCTCAATGTTACCGGCGTCGAAATTGTCCGTAATATGCATAATGGCTCCTTATCTCATTATTATGATCGTACTCTATCGGTTTGTTATAAGCTGATGGTTTTACCTCAACACTTATTTTGCTAGCGTCTATAACCGTTACACTTAATTGGTCATGGTACAATTCTTTTCAAGTCAAAAGCTTGCTAAGCTGACGGTACTAGCGCCCTATGTCTAAAAACACTAGGATATTACACCCACTATTGCTCAGTCAGATTGCTTCTCATACCATCAAACATTTATATCCCCACAACAAAATAACGGCCTTACATTAGCAAGGCCGTCATCAGCTATACAATCCATTTAGAAAGAGTAATCGGTCCATAACATTCTGACGTCGCGCTCAGGGTCATTAACCGCTTCAGAGTCTACATCGAATCTCATGGTTGTTCGATCTGTAAGCTTATAGTTATCCCAGCTCACCTGCCCAGTACGAGCAAACTCAATCCAGTTTTGGTGTATGGTATTGGCAAGTTTTTGCGGTGGCTCATCGCCAACGAAATTTTTGGCTTGCTCGCTACCGAGCGCGTTAAAGGTAAAAGGCACATCCACAAAGTGTGCCGCGCCTAGCCGTCCATCGAATGCTGGTGACAACCACGAAAAGTTATAATGCCATACTTTATTACCGTTTTTGATTAAATGCTCAGCAAAGCTATCGCCAACAGACTTGTCGCTATTGGTAGGTGCATATACCTTAAGTGGCTTACCATTCAATGATAAGTCATTTAGCAATTGAGATCTTTGTGTAGAGGTAATCTTATCAATAGCACCTCCTGGTACAGAGTAAAGCCTTGCCTCTTGATCGGTACTACCGACAATCACTGGATTGACATACTCCCACACTTTCGAGAAGCTCAAGTGGGGGATTCTAAAAGCAAATGCTCTTAGGCGACTTTCTCACGAAGGTCACTTGTTTTCTGTTTCAACGGGCGACCTTTACCGCATCCTCCCTCCGCAGACAACACGGCATGTCCTGCCGCTAATATATTACGAGCCGCATTAAAATCAGCGTTCGCAACATACCTACATTTGACGCACTCAAATTTAGACTGAGTTTGTCTGTTTTCCTTGGCGATATGCTTGCATTTAAAACAGGTCTGACTGGTGTAGCGTGGATTTACCTTAATCAGTAAGCCGCCTTGCCATTGCTGCTTGTACTCAAGCATATTGACCATCATGCCCCAGCCTTGATCTAGGATGGATTTATTCAATCCTGACTTGGCTTTAACCTGACGACCTTTATTCTCCACCGTACCGCTAGCTGATTTCGACATATTGGCTACTTTTAAATCTTCACAAGCAATTGGCGCTTTTAGAGGGGTGGCGAGGGTTCTCAGTCAATTCACGTTCTGTGCCAAACGACACGTACCAGTGCCCCGATTTCTTGCTGATGGTGATGTTTTTAATCGTGCCAGTAATGTCTTGCGATTTTCTAAACCTCACCAGACCAATGCCATTAGGCAGTTTTACTCGATTGCCCTCAATACGGCAGTATTTATCAAACTGCACCAAGCGAATTGAGTCGCAGCCATCGGATTTGCGCTTAAATTGTGGCATCAATGGTCGTCGTTGAATCTCTGTGCCATCAGCCAGTTTAAAAAACTTGGGTTTGCGAGGTTTCTTTTTATTTTCTTTTAATCTGTCATGTGCTTTAGGATCAAAGAAACGTGACCAAGCCGATGCCAGATCACGTACTTTTTGTTGTAAAGACACCGCGTTTGAGCTGCTTTTTAAGAACTCGAAATCAGGGTTGTTCTTTAAACCTATAATTTTGTTAACAAGGTTGGTGGCATTGATAAACTCATCTTTAGCAAACATCTCAAATGAGATCGCTAGCATTTGATTCCAAACAAAACGTGCAGAGCCGACAAGATTATTTAAAATAATCTCCTGCTCTGCATTAGGCTCAAGCCTAAATTTGTACGCTTTGTTGATTTTCATAAATGCTTTCTTTATTAATGAGTGTGTGTTTGGTCGCGTTCCTATTTTACAAGCGCTTGTGGTGATACGCCATTAGATATTATTAAACAGTATATTCAGAATCAGCGATGCTAGCCAGTGATGCGAAATTCACTTCCACCTTAGTGTCGGGTGGAGGTGAATTTCGCTTTTTTGGTAGATGCATCTGCATATTTTATCAGGTCTTTCATTGGTGATTCTTTGATGATATCACCATCGTTCACAGGCAAAAACGCCGTACCACCCCAAGACATCATGCCCCACTCGTCTCTATCTTTTACCGTATTGCCGATATTAATCACTTCAGAGACCAAATCGTCAAGTGGTACTTGAGAGATATCGGTCGTCGTAGGTGCCACTCCAAGCGCTTCAGCAAAGAGCGTACTGACTCGACTCGGTAGTTTACCGTGACAACAATCGTGTCGTTTTTTGCAAAGCTAGTACCGTTATAGGCTTCCTCGCCTGCATCTGCTCGTATAAAGGCACCACCGGGTAGCCAAACCATGACAGGTAATTGCTTATCTGTTTTTAGGGCATTTTTGGGTGCCCATATATTTAATATCAAGTCACCCACAGCGCCCACAAGTTGAACTTTTTTCTCTCGTCCTGGCTGCGGTACTGGTGCTGTTTTGGCAGTAGCATCTAGCACGCCTTCCCACTTCTCGTAAGACTGCGGTGCCTTAAACCTAAGCGCTTTTGTAAAAGGGTTATGTGCATAAGGAATACCGTAAAAGGTAGTAACGCCATTATCTGCTTTGCCTTTTAACTCACCTTGAGAAACGGTAATGTTCATTTTTTCCCCTTCATTATTTGCAGCAAATGCAGAAACCATACTGACACTCAACAGTACAATGACCACCTTTCGACACGCCCTACTCACCTTGTTAATCATCATGGCTGCTACTCCTTTTTTATTTTTTGTCGATTGCCTACCTGCTATCTTCTTAATAGCCATCAAAACAGTGACTTTCCTCTAGGGCGTGTCTTTATTTTAAAAATGGTAATAAAAATGAGATAAATTGCCGTCAAACAAGGAAAATAGCTGGTTAATATCGAGATATTAACCAGCTATTTGACGCGGTTTGGCAAAATTTAGCCATTTTTAGTCCATTTAGATGACCATCGATTGAATTGAAGACACGCCCTAGAATAATACTGTTTTCTTGTGCAGATTGTTATGAGACAAACGTAAGGGTTTTATCGTTTGCAGGCCCGTTCTGATAAGACGATAAGAGTCATACTTGCAAATTTTGAGAGACCACTACTCTACATTACTAAGAAAACGAGAACTGTTGTATCAGCATTTAGCCAAACTGAAAAGCCGATAACTGCGTTTTAAGTACTTGCTCGGAGTAAATTTTGGTGCCTTTATCATTACCTGCTGCACCTGCTATTACCATCAGCGGCAGTAAATGCTCCTCTGCACCTAAGGGATGTGAGTCAAGCGCGTGAGGCGCCATCGACCAGTCTCTAAGCGCTGCATCTCGCTGCTCTGAGTCAGATTCAATCGTTTGGGTCAACCAGTCATCGAAAATCTCTGATGGCGCTGTAAAATGCGCATCGCCATAGCCCCTCATATTATGAAAGCTCATACCGCTTCCGATGATTAATACACCTTCTTGACGTAATGCCTGCAGTGCTTGACCTGCCGTCAGATGCGCTGTTGGGTCTAGATCATTACGCAGTGACAGTTGTACTACTGGAATATCTGCTTTAGGAAAAATCACCTTTAGCGGTATAAACACCCCATGATCAAAACCGCGTGACGCATCTTGCGTATTTGGGATGCCTGCCGCTGTCAGCAAATTACTAACTCGTTTAGACGACGCTGGCTCACCTGATGCTGGATAAGTCAGCTGATACGTATGATCAGGAAAACCATAGTAATCATAAATGAGATCAGGCGCTATGCTCGTAGTAATTGTAAACTCAGGCATCTGCCAGTGCGCGCTAATGATTAAGATAGCCTTTGGACGCTCCGGAAGTCGAGTATGAATACCTGTCAAAAAGTTTGCCATACTATCCCATGTGTTCGTAGGCTGCCAGTCCATAAAAAAACAGGGTCCGGCACCATGCGGTATAAATAGGACAGGCTGAGTAACTGTCTGGCCAGATGAATGTGCTGTCATAATTCTCTCCTTGTCCTATTCATCAAAGGTGACTGTTAATAGTAGGTCGTTTTATATTTACTGGCTTTGGTTTTTACTGACTTTTATCTGTACTGATTACGATTACAGGTAAGCTCTTAAACATAACTGTCAAAAGGTGATCTCTAAAGCCAACTATGACGCGCGTCCTAGCTTTGCTGCTAATGCTTTGTCTATACTAAAAGAGCCACCACCTTGTACGACCAAAGACAGTAAAGCAACCATCAAGGTCAATGCATACTCGTAGCCACCGTTAGCAGAAAACAACCCATTGCTGATATGGACAGAAAAGATAGCCACTAGCATCGTGAATGCAGCGACCAATGCAGCAGGTCGTGTGAGTAACCCGAGTACCAGAGCGAGTCCACCGAAAAACTCAGCGCCGCCAGCTAATATAGCCATCAGCAACCCAGGTTCCATGCCCATACTGCTCAGCCACTGTGCCGTTCCTGCCAGCCCATTGCCATCAAACCAGCCAAAGAGCTTTTGGGCACCGTGCGCCATCAAGATTAGGCCGACAGGTACACGAAGAATTAGGGCGGCAACCCCAGCTTTAGAGGTCAACATTTTATTTAGTAGCGATGATTTCATTGGTACTTACTCCATAACGTATTAGTGCGATAAGTGATTTAATATTGGTATAAACATACTTTACTATCGTCGCTATAAAAGAGTAAGCCCACTTATATTGAATGATTATCAACACAGTGTTTATAGTTGGTTTGGTATTAGGGGGTATAAAAAACATGGAGGAGGACATTGATATAATGTGTATACGTGTAGTGATGCTTAGAAGATATCTGGCGTGGTTAAAACTGGTGGTTTAAGGCTTTAAACCTGTATGTCACAAATCATCGCTCAATATCGCGAAGCACTGACAAGCTATCACCGCACTACTTAAACGCTCAAGGCAACAAAAGCAATGAAGACAAAAAGAACAACCATACTGATATAGGAGCACCTGAATTAGGTGTTATCTGCGAGTACCATGATGGGCTGTCCGTACTCAACACCTTGCCCGCTTTCAACCAAGATTGCCGTGACAATACCACTCTTATCACTTACAACTGGTAGCAAACGGGTCAGCTCATCAATAAAGCAAACGGTTTGACCTTTTTGAATATGATCGCCTTCTTTAATAAGATCATCTGTTGTAGCGTCTTCGCTTAAATAGACCTGCCCCACATAGGTCGCACAGACTTGCCTTATTTTACTGTTTGGTTTGTTGGGCTTAACAGTAGCGCTAGTAACATCGTTATTAGCATCGTTAATAGCTATATGACTTGGCTTACTTGGCACTTTTAGAGTATTGACCACTTTAATGGACTGATCACCATCAGCAATAGTGACTTCATGCAATTGACTATTTTCAACCAATGTGACCACACGCGCTATTTGCTCTATATCCATAATAGATTCCTTAACTTAATGTTTAACTGAGACCGAAATATTTAGTAGGCAGATATCGTGATACCTTTGAGCTCTAGTTGTTTCTTGATTTCTTGGGCAAATAAAATGGCGTGTTCACTATCCCCATGTAGGCAGATGCTTTGTGCTTCTACGGGTACGGTCTGACCACAGGTGCTAGTGACTGTCCCTTCAGTGACCATTTGCAAGACATGCTTAACAGCCTCATCTGTATCGGTGATTAAGGCGTTGTCTTTACTACGAGAGACCAGTGAACCGTCTTTTTCGTAGTTCCTGTCAGCAAACACTTCTGATATTGCTTCTAAACCGTGTTTCTTAGCTGATTTAACCAAATAGCCACCTGACAAACCCATAACCTTTAGGTTTGGATCAAATCGCTTGATCTCACTGACCAAAATATCTGATAAGTCTTCGTCGATAGCGGCTTGGTTGTACAGCGCACCATGCGGTTTGACGTAGTCTAAAGACACGCCTACCAAATCGCAGAGCGCTTTAGTCGCGCCCAGCTGATACACCAATAACGCGCGGTATTCTGCTTCACTTAACGGCTGATGGATACGGCCAAAGTTTTCTCTGTCATTGAGACCAGGATGCGCGCCCACGCTTACGTTGTTTTCTTTTGCCAACTGCAACGTTGCCAGCATCTCGCTATAAGAGCCCGCATGTAGGCCGCAGCAGACATTGGCTGAGCTGACTATTTTCAATAACTTATCATCTTGTCCGCAGCCTTCAGCTATATCAGCGTTTAAATCAATTTTCATGGGCATATTCCTTAATTTGATCAATATAATATTGTCTTTTATGTTGTTCATTTAACGCTTGCTCTAATGACACAACGACGAACTGACAGGTTTTGCCAAATTTAATCTGTGCCATCAGACCTATGTCTGCGCGGATGACAGTCGCGATTTTGGGATAGCCGCCAGTCGTTTGACCGTCTGCCATTAGCACAATAGGTTGGCCTTGTGGCGGCACTTGAATCATTCCAATATCAACACCGTGTGAGCTCATCTCTATGGGCTTACTACATTCAAGCGCTGTTGCTCCCTCAAGGCGGTAACCCATACGGTTGCTACTGGTTTGTAGTTTCCAAAGTTGTGTTTCCAAAGCTTGTTGAGACGACTCAGTGAAGCAATCATACTCACTGCTTTTCATCACTCGAATAACCTCGGTTGGGGCAAGCCGAGCCACCCCAATGACAGGCAGGTTTGATTCGGTTTTTACCGTTAAGGTGTCATCGGCTTTTATATATCTGCCCTCAAATCCGCCGAACCCTGCTTTGAGATTGGTGCTAACCGACTGCAACACTGGCTCAATATCAAAGCCACCATGCACACATAGGTAGGTATACATGCCTTGTAGCGGGCGCAACAGCTTGAGCGTTTGCCCTGCTGTCGCATTAATACGCCAGTAGCAAGGAACGCGTTTGTCATCTAGATAGGCTTCGTATAAAGCACCCGTTAAGCAAAAGCTGACGCTTTCTTCAAACTGTATGGTCAGCGCGCCAAGCGCTATTTCAATAGCAGGTTCGTTTGCCTCATTTTTCATCAAAGCGTTGCCAGCTTGTAGCGCCCAACTGTCCATTGCGCCGTTTCTACCCACGCCCATGCTTCGGTAACCTACTCGACCCGAATCTTGAATGCTGGCAAGGGCACTCGCCGTTAAAATTTTCATCGATACCACCTGTCTATATATCTTTTGAATTTATGTGGCTTTTATTTACCGCTTATTGATGAATATCAATCGCGGTAAATGTCAAGGTATCACCAGCGTTCAGCAACGTTGGCACAGACTTGGTCAAGTCAAATAAAGCAGTATCCGTCTGACCTAGTAACTGCCAACCCCCTGGGGAAGCAAAAGGATAAACCCCTGTTTGCTCGCCGCCTATACCCACTGAGCCTGCTGGCACTTGGGTCCTAGGTATGGCATGTCTTGGGAAATACAGCGACTCAGATAAGCCGCCAAGATAAGGAAAACCTGGCTGAAAACCGATAAAATAAACGGTATAAGTGGCTTTGGTGTGTATCTCAACAACAGCTTCAACCGAGAGATCTAGACTATCTGCCATGGCTGCCAGATCGGGGCCGTATTTACCGCCGTAATGCACTGGTATCTCGACATGCTTACCATCAATAGTTTTGGAAGGAATGTCATCAAGTAGCGCTGATAGCTTGTCTTTAAAACAATCCAGCTCAGCCCATGTCAGTGCCACAGTAAATACACTGAGCGTATTCATCCCAATCACTACTTCGACGACTTCTGGCATTTTTTGGATGCTGTCTGATAGCGCCCAGCATTTTTGTTGTTTTTCTAAGGTGGTTGGTTTTGGGAAAAACAATGCTAGGTTAGTCTCGCTGCATATTTTCCATTGTAGTTCCATTAGCATGTGCTCCATTATTTTTCATCTGCTATAGCCAAATCACCTATAAATTGGATACGGTGTCAGGCTCGGTTAGTCTACGACTTGTGGTGCTTTCACTCGCCTTCCTTGTATCCAAATGATATTGAACCGACTATATCTTGGTTCTGACGCTTCTGACGCTTCTGACGCTAATGTCAGATTTGGTTTTCATTTTTGCGGGCAATACCTGATTTTATATATTGTCTTGTATCCACTGTTCTAAATAATGAATGCTCATTTGACCCTGACAAAACACCTCATCTTCAAACAGACGTTGATGCAAACCAATGTTGGTATCAATACCCGTGATTTGCGCCTCCCATAATGCTGCACGCATTTTTTCTATCGCTTTTTCTCTTGAACGATCTTGTACACATATCTTGGCAATCAGACTGTCATAAGATGGCGGCACGGTATAGTTCGATTCAGCATGACTGTCTACTCTGATACCAAACCCTGCTGGCATGTGGCAGTAGTCTATGCGTCCAGCATTTGGCAAAAATGTCTGCGCGTTTTCAGCATTGATACGGCACTCAAAAGCGTGTCCGGTAATGGCGATATCACTTTGCTTGTATGCCAGTGGCAGTCCTGCCGCTACTCTGATTTGCTCTTGCACAATATCGACGCCCGTCACCATCTCAGTAATGGTGTGCTCAACTTGCACACGAGTATTCATCTCGATAAAGAAGAACTCACCGTTTTCGTATAAAAACTCAAACGTGCCTGCGCCTCTATACTGCATTTGCTCGCAAGCTGTGACACAGGCTTGGCCTATTTTCTGACGTTGCTCTTCGGTAATGCCGGGTGCTGGCGCTTCTTCAATGACTTTTTGATGTCGACGCTGCATAGAGCAATCACGCTCGCCTAAATAAATCGCATTGCCGTGGGTATCGGACATGACTTGCACTTCGATATGACGCGGTGCTTGTAGGTATTTTTCGAGATAAACGATAGCGCTACCAAAATTGGCTTTGGCTTCTGTTTGCGTCATAGAAATCGCAGAGAGTAAGTCGGCTTCTTTTTCGACCACGCGCATACCACGCCCGCCGCCGCCGCTTGCTGCTTTGATAATGACTGGATAACCAACGTTACGGGCAATCTTGATAACTTGCTCTGAATCAGCAGGCAATGCGCCATTCGATCCAGGTACACAAGGCACGCCAGCCATGGTCATTTGCTTTTTGGCTTCGACCTTGTCGCCCATGTTTCTGATATTGTCAGCCGTTGGACCAATAAACGTGAGACCCGAGTCTTCAACTAAGGCCGCAAAGTCTGCGTTTTCAGATAAAAAACCATAGCCTGGATGGATAGCTTGCGCATTGGTAAGCTTTGCAGCAGAAACCAGCGCTCGTTGGTTAAGATAGCTGTGTGTGGCATTGGCAGGCCCGATGCAGATTTTTTCATCGGCTAGGCGCACGGGTAACGAGTCTTTGTCTGATTCAGAATGCGCAATGACTGACTGAATACCCAGCTGCTTACAAGCTCGGATAATACGTAGCGCAATCTCGCCACGATTGGCAATTAAGATTTTTGTGAACATGTTTATTCCCTTAAAAATATAGTATCACATGCAGTGTTTGTGCAGCGTCTATACAATGTGGAGCAACTATTGAGTGACTTTAACTGTCTGGCACTATAATAAATAAGGGCTGTGCATATTCTACGACCTCACCTTCCTCGATTAGAATCTCTTGAATCGTACCGTTAACTTCTGCCTTTACCTCATGCATCATTTTCATGGCTTCAATGATACATAGTGTCTGCCCTACTGCTACCTGATCACCTTCCTCAAAGAACGCCTCAGCGGTCGGCTCAGAGCGAAGATAAAAAGTACCGAGCATAGGCGCTATTACTTGAGAATGAGTGTCTGCCACCGCTGTAACGCCAGCCTTATGATCACCCTCTACATCGGTATCAATTTGCGGCTTTAGATGTGCTGTTTTGGAATGGCTATTATTGATGTGATTTGAGCTGTCTTCACTGTGATCAGATTGACAAACGATAGAGATACGCGCATCACCATCACTCACTTCTAAGGATTGTATATCGGCACTTTCTGCCAGCTCGATGAGTCTTTCTAGATCTGCAAAATTGATATTCATATGGTTGGGCATTCCATCAGAGTGAAGTAAAAATTGTTATTCTAAGTTTTAACAGTACTATTTGAGTGACTCCCTCAACAACCTGAGCTTAATTTGAGGGACGTCAGATAAGAACAATAATGAAAAACAGTAATCCGGCTAAAACCATAACGCACCCTATCCTTTCAAACAACTATTGGGCCTAAAAAAGTAATTTTCTCAAAACGCTACTCAGTAAAATCACCACTTGTTTAAATAACGACACCCTGTAAAGAAAATTAGACAGCAACGATCACAAGCTCTGTTACAGTGTCTGCTGTTTGGTTATGCTGGGACTGCCTAATGCATGACCTATACTTTCAATTCTCGAATTTATTCAGTCGCCATAGTAATCATGACCATAAGCACACGGTTCGGTACTTGGATACCGAACCATTATGATAAAAGGAATAAGTCTATCCATGATCCAATTTATTGAACGACATCCTCAGCTAATTAGCTTGGGCATGGTACTTATTTTTATTATGGCACTATTATGGCTGGTACAGCACTTATTGATTCGTTATGGCAAGCGTGCATTGGCATTGGTCTCTCGCGCTGATCTTTGGCTACGCGAACATCTGGCACGCCTGCCAATGATGGTACGACTACAGCGTAGATACCCAGCGCTATTTGGCTTTATCACAGAGCGCTTTGCACGTGGTCACTTTTCTGGATTGATACTCACTGTATCAACGCTGTTGAATATCTATATTTTGGCGCTGTTTGCAGGGTTGGTTGAGGATGTGGTGAGTGCTGACTCTATCGTGACCACCGATCTGTTTGTGTCGCAGCATATGAGTGTACTGCGCGAATCTGGCATTATAGATTTTTTTATTTTAATTACCAGTTCAGGCTCTACTCCCGTCACCTGTTTGATCATCTTACTGACTGCTATTTTATGTATGATGTTGCGTCAGCCTTATATCATCATAGGCTTACTGATCTCGACTATTGGCAGCACTGCTTTTACTTTTATAAATAAGATGGTCTTTCAGCGCGCTCGCCCGATTGATATTTTGCTGCAAGAGCATACCTATTCGTTTCCAAGTGGTCATGCCACCATCAGCATTGCACTGTATGGGTTTCTTGCGTACATGATGATTCGTTTTAGCCAAAGTTTTGTTCGACAAGTACGTATCTTGTCACTTGCTCTGTTGCTATTTTTGCTTATAGGACTGAGTCGAATCGTCCTCAATGAGCATTATCTTAGCGATGTGATTGGTGGGTTTTTGGTTGGGTCATTGTGGCTAATCATCGCTATTAGCATAATGGAGTGGCTGACCGCGCGGAGCAAGATTAATTGGCATGTGTCATGGTCAGCGCATCAGCGCTATATGGTGTGGTTCAGTGTCGTCGCTGTGCTGATTGCTATTTTCGTTTATGCCAATATTTATCAGTTTCCGCTGCTCACGTAGCACTATAGGCTAGGATGGTGAAAGCTGCATATTCAATATTATCATCCAACCTCTCCACAGCAAGCGCTTGATCCAATACCTCAAAATATGTGGATCGGTCGCTCGGACAACATTAAAGCACATAAAATGTTCCGTGATTTGCGACTGATTAAATATATTAAAACAAATTTAAGTACCATCAGTTGGCACCCTTCCAAAAATTGCAGAAACTTTACCTCGTTATCAACACTCTATCTGAGTCACCTTTAGATGACGAGCCGAACACGTAGTAGATAGCGTATTTGGCTCGTCATTTATCCTATTGTCATAACAACATGCGTTATTCGCATCATAATCCATGGATAATATAATCGATTAATACCGCGACTAACAAGCTTCCCAAAATGTATTAAGGCTCTAGTGAAAAAACGAATTTATGATGTTGAGTAAGCATCGTCTCTAGAGTATTGCTAACTTGCCTGCCGTTAGCACAAGGCACTTACAATGGTATCAATGGCTGAGTGATTGATGGAAAAAGTCACCTTTCTTTAACTTTCATAAAAGTATGTAACACTACAACCCGCTATTATCTACTTATGCAATAGAGCGACGTTCTATTTATATATTTTTAATCACTTAACAATTACTCATACTTATAATGAGCTTAAAAGGACCCTACTATGAAAAACATCAACTTAAAAAATATTGCTATCAGCTCACTAATTGCTTTATCTACTTGCTTTGCTGCTATTGGTCCAGCGAATGCTGCTCCTCAACAAGACACAAATCATTTGACCCAAAAACAGAAAAATACAATAGAAGCTAAGCAAAAAGCAAAATATAATGCCGAACTCAAAGCCAAACAACAAGCAGCATTAAAGGCTAAACAAAAAGCAGCTCAGCAGAAAGCAGCACTAAAGGCTAAGCAAAAATCTCAGCATGACAGTAAAACAAAACACATAGATAGTAAGGTTGAACAGAGCAGAAAACATAGCTAAGTGACGTCTATAGCTATTAGATAGGAAAACCCACTACCGAATCCCCTTCCTGCCATGGCTGAAATTTCGGCTATGGCAAACTATAAAAGATATCATAATCTACATGAGCAAATGGGCGCACGAACGGCATAATACCGTTATCAGTAACAGTTACGCTATTACCTAGTAGATACGTATTCTTAGCCAATAATATTTCTGACTTCCATAACAACGCTTTACCTTGCTGTCGATATTTAGTCTGAGTCATTATTTATTTTAGATAGCTGGTAATGAGTTAAACCTGATTTTTCAATAAAAGAAAATGCTTCCGGTTCGATGACGCGCTTTACTATGAGTCAAGCAACAGCGTAAGATGACTGACGAGAGAATATTGATAACCGCTGGAAGGAAAACCTGAATAATGGATAGAATTGATGCGATGCGGGCGTTTGTATCAGTGGTGATTGAGGGCAGTTTTAGCAATGCCGCTACAGCCATGCAACTGTCGCCGCAGTTGGTGAGCAAATATGTGTCAAAGCTAGAAGAGCGACTGGATATGCGCTTACTGAACCGCACGACCCGTAAAGTCAGTCTGACGGAAGCAGGTACTCATTACTTTGAGCATGCACAACAAGTGTTACTCAGTATCGATGATATGGAGTCCAAACTAGGTGGGCTGCAGCAGAATCCAAAAGGTACATTGAGAATAAGCGCGCCTGTATCCTTTGCCCTCAAACACATGGCACAATTGGTCACGGACTTTCAGGCACTTTATCCTTCTGTTAATGTCGATTTGCAGTTGAACGATCGCAAAGTGGATATCGTTGAGGAAGGGTTTGATGTGGCACTGCGTATCGGTCAGCTCAAAAGCTCATCGCTGATTGCCAAGCAAGTTGCGCCTATCCGCGTCATCTTGTGCGCAGCCCCTGACTATCTCAAAAAGTATGGCGTGCCTAGCAAACCTGAAGATCTAAAAAACCATCGTTATTTGCATTACAGTTATATGGAAAAATACGGCAAAGAAGATATTTATCAGTGTCTACATACCAGCAATCAGCCCAGCTCGGAGCTAACCAGCAACAATGGAGATTTGCTCGTCAATGCTGCGATAGCAGGTGCTGGAATAGCATTGCAGCCTACGTTTATTGCGAGTGAAGCACTACGTAAAGGGGCGCTTGTGATGGTGTTGCCTGATTACGAGCCCGAGACGTTGGGATTGTATGCGGTGTATGCTCATAGAAAGCTATTGCCACATAAAATCAGATGTTTTATTGATTTTATCGAAGGATATTACGGTTCACCGCCCTATTGGGATGAACCGATACAGCACTTATAGATATTTAGTAGCAACCCTCACCAAACAAAACACCCCATGCATTGATAAATGTCTGGGGTGTTTTGTAATGCGCTTAGCAGCATGATAAGTCTATCGTGAGCTATATTATGAATGTCACCAAAAACAGCGCACCTCTCAATTCATCACTCTTAGAACTCGTATTTTGCCATTATTTCAATTTGCTGACCTGCTGGCATCCACGGAAAGGTCGTGACGTCTTGATTTCTCCACTCAATACCCAAATCCAAACCTGGTAGGTACTCATAGATAAGATTGGCGCTTTTGACATTAGCAGAAGTATCTGCCGCATCCTCGACATTGACCTCGCCATAACGCAAGTTGCCACGCAGCTTTTGAGTATATTGATGCTTATAACCGACGCTATAGCCCGTTTGTGAGATCAGTTTGCCATTTTCAGCATCACAATCAGCACCGCCATTCATAATAAGAGGTCCACCAACACAGACGGCAGAATAGGCACCCATGCCTTTACCACTAAACACGCTACCATGAAGCGAATGCTCTCCCAAAGCCAACTTGCCTGCTAAGGACACACCAACGCCCACATCCGAATCGTCTCCATTCTCAGCTTCGCGAGCGGTCACCGCCACATTATAATCAAAATCAGCTATCTTATCTTTGTAGCTGACCACCATATCAGGCAGGCTGGCATCGTCATAGACAGGATCTTGGGCGGTAAAACGCAGTCCCTTATAAGTATAATGCACCGTCAAATCTGGACGAATATATGAGCCGCCACCTGAGGCTGTACCGATACCTGTACCCCAAAAGTCAAGCTGCTCGGTGGAGAGTGGCGCGACTGCCAAAAACTGACCATTCCACGTTTTACCCACTGTCAGATCATCCACTTGAATATAAGCATGACGCAAGCGTAGGTTCGAGCCGCTCTTGGCATAATCGCCATAAAAATCACCTTCGATAAACCCAGTTAGTTTTTTGTCCTCGACGGATTTAGTTGTCTTAATATTAATGCGTGACTGGCGTAAGTTTCCCTTAAACTCCGAATCCTCGTCATCAGGAGAGTTAAACAATCCTTCTGCTTTGATATAACCACCGATACTCAACGTGGTATCACCCGTCGTCACAATATCTATCGCTTGTGCAGAGGCACATGTTGCCGCTATAGCCAAACCTACAGATAGCCTCTTTGTAAAAAGCATCATTCATCCATTCCCTGTTTTATGTTGATATCCTTATCAATCCAAATTGCTGTGACGTTTTTCGCTCCGTTACCATTAGCTTCGTCACTATCAGCTCCGTGGCTATCAGTAGTGTTTTTGCGCCACATTACCCTTTATATAAGGGTTAACGCCTATTTGAAAACATAATCACGGCGTGATCGACGTATTGAGCGTTATGCTTCTTGGTCAATATTCTCTAATGCCACTATCGCGTCTTTTTGCGACTCATCAATTGGCTTTTTTTGTCCGCTCAGTTTATCGAGATAGACCAGCACTGACTCACCAATTGCAACGACTGTCTCAAGCGCCTTACTATAATAGGTATATTCGTGAATTAGACTTGAGTTACCGATTTTTTTGACCTTGATGCCAATCCATAACTCATCAGGATAAGCAACCGATTTGAGGTATCGACATGATGAGGCTGCCATCACCGAAGACGTCTGTTCGTTAAACAAACCCAATCGCCTGTTGTAATAAATACGAGCGTTTTGAGCATATTCGTAATAAACCACATTATTGACATGACCAAAGGAATCCATATCACCCCATTCCACTTGCTGAGGATAGATAACCGTAAAATCATGCAAAGGATGATTGTCATCGCTTGTGACAATCTTTTGTATTTCTGGGAACGTTGGTGCAGCTTCCATAATTTTTCTCTTTTTATTAGACAGATCCTGTTATATAGATGATGAATGTGACTCAGGGTGCTCGTGGCTCACACACACCTTCCCTGTCCCTAGCATTTAGTCAGACACTAGGGAGATATAGTTTTTTCTATTATTAGGGTCACTATGATGGTAATAAGGTTGTTCGGTTAGATTAAATGTTCTGAGTACATCGAGCGCATGCGTTTTTTATCAAGTTTTCCAACGCTAGTTTTTGGCATTTCTGACAAAAACTTTACTTCGCTTGGGACGCCATATTTTGGCAAATGACCTCTATCAACCGCTTGATGACCCAGTGCCAAAATATCTGTCGATGTTGTATCGATATAATCTGGCTTTAGCACGACCAATGCGAGAGGACGCTCGCCCCAACGCTCATCTGGAACACCAATCACTGCGATATCAGCGACGCTCGGATGAAAAGAGAGAATTGTTTCGACCTCAAGCGAGGACACCCACTCACCGCCTGACTTGATGACGTCCTTTAGCCTATCGGTAATGCTGAGCGTACCATCAGCGGTCATACAAGCAATATCCTGCGTATGCATCCAGCCACCTTTCCACAGCTCATTACCTGCATCGGGGTTTTTAAAATAGCTTTGGGTCAGCCACGGCGCGCGTATCACAAGCTCGCCCGTCGATTTGCCATCCATTGGTTGAGGTTGTCCGTTTTCGTCCCAGATCTCCATCGATACCAGCATAATTGGCGAACCTGATAGACAGCGATAATTGAGATTATCCTCTAGGGTCATCGACTCGGTCTTGTCATCAAATACCGCTCGAGACAGCACAGGGCATGATTCTGACATCCCAAACCCTGACATAAACTCGATACCGCACTCGATAGCAGCTTTGGCCAAGCCTTCGTTGAGCTTTGAGCCACCTAGCAGTAGTTTTAGATTCTCAAATTTGCGACCGCGTTCTACCATTTCTTTGAGGAGCATTTGCAGTATTGCAGGGACGCCATGTGACAGCGTGACCTTATGCTCCTCAATCAAATCGACTAGCTTTGGTGCCAGATATCGTCCTGGGTATACTTGTTTTAGCCCGATCATGGTAGCGCCATACGGCCAGCACCATGCATGGACATGGAATAAAGGCGTCATCGGCATATAGACATCGTTATAGCGCGCGCCTTGACCTTCGGCATTGAGCGCTGATGCCAGTGTGCTTGCCATCGTCTGTAGTACGATCTGACGATGAGTGAAGAAAACTCCTTTTGGATCACCTGTGGTGCCACTGGTGTAGAACGTAGTGGCGATGGTGTTTTCATCGAAATCTGGAAAATCAAACTCATCACTAGCGGCTGCCAACAGCGCCTCGTACTCACCATCGACATAGTCAGGTAGCGCTGCTTTCTCGCCCTCTGCATCATCAGCCCACATCACATGCTCAATAGAAGGCGCATCGTCACGGTAGTCTTTGATCATTGGCGCAAATTCAGCATTTAACAATAAGGCTTTTGGGGCAGCATGGTTGACGGTGTATAGCACTTTTTCTTCAGACAGACGCACATTGACGGTCTGTAAAATCATACCCGACATCGGTACGGCAAAATACGCCTCAAGATAACGATGACTGTCCCAATCCATGACCGCGACCACATCACCTGCCTGCAATCCCATGTTTTTTAGGACATTGGCCAAACGGTTGATACGCTTAAAAAACTCAGCATAAGTATAAGTTACTTTGTCCGCGTAGCTGATGGTTTGGTTGGTAGAAGCGATTTTGGCACGGTTGAGCAGCTGCTTAATAATTAACGGAAACCCATACGCGTCTTCGGCTTGATGGTAGTTATCGTGTTCGTTGAGTATGGTTGTCATAGTGTCTTCCTTGATATTAAATAGTCCTTGATATAGTCAATCCTCTATAAAGAGTTACCGCGCTGCCCTCACTTGAAGTATCACATAGTCATCTGCGCTTGGTTGCCTGGTCTCTCTTTTAAGCTAAATCAACTATAATCAGTAATTCGGTGTGCGCCCTTTTAATATCAGACGCGCTCTATCACCATGGCAAGTCCTTGCCCGATGCCAATGCACAAGCTAACCACTGCGTATTTACCGCCCGTACGCTGTAGCTCTCGAGCGGCACTCAAAGCGATCCGTGCACCAGATGCGCCCAGCGGATGACCGACCGCGATAGCGCCACCATTGGGGTTAACGCGTTTATCATCAAAATCAATATCCAACCCTTTTAGACAACCCAGTACCTGTGAGGCAAAAGCCTCATTGATCTCAATGACAGACATATCATCAAGGGTTAAATCCGCACGTTTTAGCGCCAGCTTAATCGCTTCAACAGGACCCACACCCATAATATTGGGTTCAACACCCATCGCCCCTGATGATAAGATCTTGGCAATCGGTTTGAAGCCTAGCTTTTCTTCTGCTTGTTTTGAGCCGATGATGAGCGCAGCAGCACCATCATTAATACCAGACGCATTACCTGCCGTAACAACACCATTTTCATTTAAGGGTTTAAGCTTTTTTAGCGCTGCAATGTCGGAGCTGGCGCGAGGGTGCTCATCATCTGTAACGACTTTTTCGGGCAATTTCTTACCTTGGGGGGCGGTGATAGGCGTTATCTCATCGTCAAAGAACCCTGCTTGTTTGGCAGCTTGGTATTTGGCTTGCGATGCAGCGGCAAATTTATCGGCTTCCTCGCGCGTAATGCCATATTTTTGCGCGACATTATCGCCCGTCTGCGGCATGGTATCGCTACCGAACTGCTCAATAATCTTTGGATTGGGAAACCGGCTACCGATAGTCGTATCAAATACCTTAAAGTCACGGCTAAAGGGCTTTTCTGTCTTGGCAAAGACGAAAGGTGCTCGCGTCATGGATTCGACGCCACCTGCTAATATAATGTCCCCTTCATGACACGTGATACTGCGTGCAGCATCGACCACAGTAGACAGACCTGACGCACATAGACGATTGACGGTCTGACCTGGCGTTGTGACATCTAATCCTGCTAATAGAGCCGCGTTACGTGCGATATTGCGAGAGTCCTCGCCAGCTTGGTTAGCACTGCCTAGCAACACTTCATCAAAAACATCACTAGACAATTGATGCTTTTCGACCAACGCTTTCATGACTGCAGCAACGAGATCATCAGGGCGCACGGTTGCTAATGCGCCAACATAGCGACCAAATGGGCTTCTCAATCCGTCATAAATATAGGCATCTAACATAACGTTTCCTTGTCGTATTTTTTAAATCTGAATAATGGTTTGGCGAAAATACTTTGTCGTTCGTATTAATAGGTGGTTTGCTGAGTAAACAATGATACAGCTAGTTTGGCACGGCGTTGTAACCAAGGGCTTGGGCGGTAACGCGGATCGCCTGTAAGTGCATATATACGCTCTAAAATGAGCAATACGCGCGAGGCGCCAAGATGATCGCCCCAAGAGATCGGACCATACGGATAACCTAGCCCAAGTTTGACGGCATTATCGATATCCTCTGGCGTGGCAATTCCTTGCATCGCGATATCACAGCCAAGATTGATCACCATCGCAACCACACGCTGCGCCACAAAACCTGTACTTTCGGCAATCAGCGTGGCACTTCCCGTATCTTGCATATCTGCTTTGCTACTATCTGAGTCTTTATTACCTGTGCTGCTAAATAGCGTGTAGGCCTGTGCTACAAACTGCTCTTGTGTCACAAGACTTGGCATCAACGTACGATGTTTTGTAAGGTCGGTAAGCATGTCAATGGCAACCGCTTGCTTAGGATCGACGTGATAGCGAATCGCCGCGTTGGTCGTATCCTCGCCGTAGATGGCGAGTAACACCAAACTATCAGAACTCGACTTTTCGTTGTTATCAATAAGGACACCACGATTATTTAGATAGTCGACCAGCTGTGTTTTGTCTTCTGCCAAATCAGCCCCAATCCAAACTGAGGTGATAGTCGCATCAGATACAAGCGCTTTGGACGATTGATTTTGAGCGCTATCCACTGGTAATTTCTGACCGTTTTCGTAGTGATAAAACCCCTCGCCAACCTTACGGCCAAGCTTTTTGCCTACTAGCATCTGACGGGTTAATGGATGCGGACGGTAGCGGGCTTCTTGGTAGTACTGCTCATAGATCGATTCCATCACAGGGTGTGACACGTCAACGCCAGTCAGATCCATCAGCTCAAACGGACCCATACGAAACCCAGCGCCATCACGTAAGATACGATCAATCTGCTCAAAATTTGCGATACCCTCGCCCAGTATTTTTAAGGATTCGGTACTGTACGCTCGGCCTGCATGATTGACGATAAAGCCTGGTGTATCTTTTGCGACCACACCCAGATGTCCCATGCGTTTGGCCAAATCGGTAAGAACCTCAACAACTGAATGCTGCGTGGATATTCCTGGAATAATCTCCACAATTTTCATCAGTGGTACTGGGTTAAAGAAGTGAAAGCCTGCCACGCGCTCTGGATGGTCACAGTCAGCGGCGATCGCTGTGACGGATAGCGATGAGGTATTGGTCGCCAAAATAGCATCGGTATTAACAACCTCTTCTAACTGGGCAAACAGCTGTTTTTTGATGTCTAAGTTTTCGATAATGGCTTCAACCACAATTTCAGCGGTAGCAATCTGGCTCAGCTCCTGAATAACAGTCAAATTATTTAAAGTTGCTTGCAGCTCATCAGCAGTAAATTTGCCTTTGGCAGCCAGTTTTTCAAGCGTACCCTGTAGTGATGCTCGTCCTTGTTCAGCAGCGCCTGCCTTGGCGTCATATAAAAGGACTTGGATACCCGCTTGAGCGGCAATTTGGGCAATACCCATGCCCATGATGCCAGTGCCAACAATGGCAAGTGTATTCACGGTCATAATAACTCTCTATATAATTTACGATAGGATTTGGTCGGCGTGGACCTCAACAGAAATAAGGGGCGTGATAGAGTCTAGTAGCCTTTATACTCTGCAGGACGCTTTTCTAAAAAGGCTTTGGCACCTTCTTTTTGATCATGAGTGTCAAATAGAATTTGAAACGCCTTACGCTCTAACGCCAGTGCACTATCTAAAGGCATGTCGGGACCGAGCATCGATACTTCTTTAATCTGAGTCAAGGCAATGGGTGAATAACTTGCCAGCTGCGTGGCAATCTCAATAGCACGGGTGAGGGTACTGTCGTCTGCAACCACTTCAGACACCAATCCCATTCGGTCCGCTTCATCAGCATCAATCATGTCACCTGTTAGTATCATCTTCATGGCTTTGTGTTTGCCAATAGCACGAAACAATCGCTGAGTGCCGCCTGCACCTGGCATAAGCCCTATCTTGATTTCAGGCTGGCCAAACTTGGCAGATTGCCCCGCCACAATGATGTCAGCATGCATGGCAAGCTCACAGCCACCGCCAAGCGCATAGCCGTTCACCGCGGCGATAATCGGCTTTTGGCAATCAGTAATCGCACGCCAATATTGCTCACTACGACGTAAGTACACATCGACTGTCTTAGCGGTTAAGAAATCATTGATGTCAGCACCTGCGGCAAACACCTTATCACCACCTGTCAGCACGATCGCTTTGGTTTGTGGATCGTCATTTAACTGAATGAATAGCTCTGCCATTTGCTGGCGCAGCTCGCTGTTTAATGCATTGCGTACTTTGGGTCGATTCAGTGTGATGACACTGACACCCTCTCCTTGTTTTTCACAAATAATAAGTTGTTCTTCCATGACTGCCTCTTTTTTACATTTGTTTGTTTTATCCAAGATAATAAAAGCCATTTCTTCAACACTAACAATACCGCACAGCGATATTTGATACCAATATATAGCGTTTATTTTCATTTGTGAAGTAAAAACTGGCTAAATATCAAAATATTTGTTCAATTTCTCATGAATACTACTTGTATTTAAACCGCAATGCGGTTTTTTAAACCAAAACTATTGTAATTTAATAAACCATCGATTATGCTGTTTGCCTAAGACAATTAGATTGTTGTTCAGTATTAATCATATTGTTTATCAAAAACTAAGATTTCCCCCAACTCAGGACGCTTATAAAACCACTATTAACAGTAGCGGTTAATCAAACAAGGAAGATTCACATGATTAGAGATAAAGAAACCCTCGACCATATCACCCAAACCATTCGTAACTTCGTAAACGATCAACTCGTCCCATTGGAGCATTGGGTGGCAGAAAACGATCGTCTCCCAGAAGAGATTATTGAGCAGATGCGTGAGCTGGGGCTTTTTGGACTGACTATTCCTGAAGAGTACGGCGGACTAGGTGTCACGATGGAAGAAGAGGTTACATTGGCGTTTGAACTAGGCCGCACCTCCCCTGCGTTTCGCTCGCTTATAGGGACCAATAACGGTATCGGCTCATCTGGACTGGTGATCGACGGTACTGAAGCGCAAAAGCAGAAATACTTACCCAGGTTGGCCAGCGGTGAGATTATCGGTTCGTTTTGTTTGACTGAGCCGGAGTCAGGCTCAGATGCGGCGTCACTGAAGACGACTGCTATAAAAGATGGCGATACTTATATCATCAACGGTACCAAGCGCTATATCACCAACGCCCCGCAGGCTGGCATATTCACAGTTATGGCACGCACAGATCCCCAAAACAAACGTTCTGGCGGGATTTCAGCATTTATCGTTGAGAGTGACACGCCTGGTATTACCTTGGGCAAGATAGACAAAAAAATGGGACAAAAAGGCGCGCATACCTGCGATGTGATCTTTGATAATTGTGTCGTACCAGCAGACGCGCTGATTGGTGGTGTTGAAGGTGTTGGGTTTAAGACCGCCATGAAAGTGCTTGATAAAGGGCGCCTACATATTGCCGCCGCCAGTACTGGCGCTGCCACTCGTATGTTAGATGACGCCCTACACTATGCCGTCGATCGCAAGCAGTTTGGTCAGCCTATTGCCAGTTTTCAGCTGATTCAAGGCATGCTTGCTGACTCAAAAGCAGAAATATATGCAGCTCGTTCTATGGTGTTAGATGCCTCACGTCTGCGCGATGAGGGCAAAGACGTCGTCACCGAATCGTCGTGCGCCAAGATGTTTGCCACCGAGATGTGTGGCCGCGTGGCTGACCGAGCTGTCCAGATTCATGGCGGCGCAGGCTATATCGCTGACTACGGTATCGAGCGTTTTTATCGTGATGTGCGTCTCTATCGTTTGTATGAAGGTACCACTCAGATACAGCAAGTTATCATCGCTCGCAACATGATCAAAGAAGCCAGCGAGTAGTCTTGATTGACCATTAGGATGTATCGCGGTATTGGCTAGGATGCCGGTACCGTCTTTTTTTGTACTTCGTTACTCTTTTGTTCTCACAACGATAAGGATATACATTGTGAAAAGTGCTGTTATGACGTCAGACCCAAGCGCAAGCGCTGTCCAAAAACAACCTTGGAAACTGGCCTTTGTATTTTGTTTTTTGGTTCTGTTATGTGATGGGGCTGATATTGGTATTCTCGCCTTTACTTTATCCAGCCTAAAACTGGAGTTTGCATTGACCAATGTGCAGGCAGGGGCGCTCGGCAGCTGGTCTCTATTTGGTATGGCTATCGGTGGGTTTTTTGGTGGCTGGGCTTGCGATCGGTTTGGCAGAGTACGAGTGATTGTTCTGGCTACTGGGATGTTCTCAATACTGTCTGGGTTTAGTGGCATGGTACAGAGCTACGAGCAGTTTATAGCCCTACGGACCTTTGCTTGTTTGGGTCTGGGCAGTCTTTATATCGCTACCAACACGCTGATGTCAGAGATGGTGCCTACCAAGCACCGTACTACCGTCCTTGCTGCCTTGATGACTGGATTTACCTTAGGCTCATTGGTTATCACCAGTATATCCGCTTGGATCATCCCCAGTTATGGTTGGCGCACACTATATCTGTTGACTTTCTTACCCCTTATCCTCGCCGTCGCGATGTACTTTCTGGTTCCTGAACCTCAATCTTGGAAGGACGCTCGAGCGTTGAAGTTGAGCGGCGCACAAGACCCACTCAAAAAAACAGAAAACCCCTACAAGGCGATATTAGACAACCCAAGACACCGTATCATGTTTATTCTGTGGTCGATGAGCTCAGGACTATTACTGTTCGGTTATTTTGGCGTGAGCAACTGGCTCCCCTCTTATCTAGAGACCGAGCTTGGGATTAAGTTTAAAGAAATGGCGCTATATATGGCGGGTACGTACTTGACCATGATGTTTGCCAAAGTAGTCGCAGGATATATGGCAGATAAGATTGGTCGCAAAATCGTCTTTGCCTTTGGCACCATGGGTACTGCTCTCTTTATCCCGATACTGGTCTATATGCATACCCCAGAAAACATCGGCTGGCTCATGATCACTTTTGGTTTCTTGTATGGTATTCCTTATGCGATCAACGCCACTTATTTGACCGAAAGCTTCCCTACTGCTATTCGCGGTACGGCTATTGGTGGTGCATTCAATATCGGTCGCTTGGGTTCTGTGATTGCCCCTGTTGCAATTGGTTATATGGCGATGCACAACTCTATCGGTGCCGGTCTACTACTGATGGCAGGTGCTTACTTCTTATGTGGTCTTATCCCAACGCTATTTATCAAAGAAAAGCAGTACGACCCGCAACAAGCGTAGGCGCACGTTGAGTGTAGGAGTACTTTTAGTGACGCCTTTAGTAACCACTTTAGCAACCTCCTTTAGTAGCTTATGTCGCTACCATTCATACCGCATAGCGAAACAATCTATACATATCGTGTTATGCTGAGCGTTCAATGATAACTTATCATAGTATAATTGAAGGGACAGACTGCCCTCAGCACATGACTATAGGCTGATACTGTCAGCCATTGCACGAGTCAATATGAGTGACCGTATTGGCTCTTGGATGCGCTAGGTAGTGAAAATGATGATGTTTGTATGGACTTAATTGGGAATAGTAGACTGCATATGACGAATGACACCCTTGCCAATGAAGATGCTAACAATGAGATGCATATCGAGCTGTTAGAGCCCATTGCAGAGATGCGTGACAAAAACGACAGACAGTTTGTCACTGCGCTCGCTCGAGGGCTAGAGCTGCTGCGCTGTTTTACACCGCAGCGTCCCTATCTGGGCAATCAAGACTTAAGCCAGCTGACAGGGCTGCCCAAAGGGACCATTACTCGTCTGACTTATACCTTAGTCAAGTTGGGCTATCTAAAACAGTCCACCAACAGCAGTAAGTACCAGCTCTCAACAGGCGTACTTGGTTTTGGTTATACGATGATGACCAACATCTCTATCAATAACCTTGCCACCCCCTATATGGAAGAGCTGGCAGATTATGCCAATAGCGCTGTTGCCATGGCGACCCGCGATCGGCTGATGATGGTCTATCTCAATGTGGTACAAGGTGCCGGTAGCACCACCATGCAGCGCAACGTCGGCTCTTATTTGCCTATTCATTTAAGCTCAATGGGGCGAGCCTGCCTAGCCAGTATGCCACCTGCTGAGCAAGAGTTTATCTTGAATGCTATTCGTAGTAAGTATAAGGATGATTGGCTCAAAATCAGACGAGGATTAGATAAAGCCTTTCAAGATTACGAAGAGTACGGCTATTGTTTTTCGATTAGTGAATGGCAAAAGGACGTTAATGCAGTCGCTATTGCGCTGATGCATCCAACGGAAGGCTTACTCACCTTTAACTGCGGCGCGCCCAGTTTTATCCTGAGTCGTACCAAGCTAGAAGAAGACATTGCCCCTCGCCTGCTGCATATGAAGAATATGATTGAGAGTAATTTGTATATTAGTTAGTGTCTGCTGTTAATAATTAGGTCGCTTTCACTATCGGTTGTAGCAACGTATAAGGTTGTTGGTAACCGACCAGTAACAAAGGTTCTTACTGTTCAAATCTTGAAATTCATCTCAGTGGTATAAATGAACAGTGAGGACTCTTTTGTGAGTTGTTTTTTAACTATAGTGCTATTTAGGAATTAAGTAATAGTGCCACACAAAAACAGAACGAAGACCGAAATATCAACTTGGTAAACCTATCACAAACCTTTTATCTGTTTCTTGGCGTAATGAGAACTATCAAACGCACCAAAGTTAGTAACAGTTTCTCGATAATATTTAACTTTTAAAGCCTTGGCTATTCCATCAAGGCCAGGATAGATATTAGACTCAACAACATTAAGAATGGACAACCTACTCTGTATTTCTCGTTTTAACTCACCTGGAATAATAAACTTTGTTAATTTTTCCGTGTTAAATAGCTCTCTAGGATTAGGATGTACCGTGAATGATCCAGATTGATTTTGAACTCTATCAGATATTATAGGAGAATGAAATTCTAGTGTCTCTTCAATATCGAATGGATTAATATGATAACTAGCGTCAATATATATGTGACTTATTAATAAATAAACTGCTCCATCAGTAAGCTGTTCATCTGAATACAGCTCTTCAATACTGTGGTTTGTGGCAAAATATAAAGCTGTCAATGGGTTTGTTGTCCAATCTAGCAATCTTGTAGGTAACCCGTAATGTTGAGCTAAACTTAACCATTCCCAATCATTCTCTGGTTTTATGTTTACATGCATCGCCGCTTTCATTTTGAACTCTCGCAGCAAAAACTTCTCTCGCTCAATTTCAAGCTGTGGTGATCCTATGCTAGGCAATCGTCCTACCGAGGGTGTTAAATCAAATTTACTATTAATCACTCCTCTAAAACTACTTTGGTTTTGAGGAACAAAATTCGTGGCAAAAGCCATAACTTTTTCAATTGTTTTTATTGTATATGTTTCCAAAATTCACTCCATTTATACTCAAAATTAGTTTTAGAATAACCCTTTTTCTACTTATCGTAGTTTGATTATAGCATTCTTGCTTAGGCTATTTACCTACACCTGCCACTTGTATTCTTTCAACCAAAAAATCTACCGCCGCTTTTACCTTGCACTAGGTAGCGCTGTTTTTGATACAGCAGATAAACCGCCATGTCAGAATGCTGAGTGATGGCTAACTTGTGTTCGAAGTTTAACTCTTGCAGTGCGCCTGACTCAAGATACGACGCCAGCGCCCACCGAGTAGACATCAAGATACCTTCGCCGTTACTGGCTTTTTGTGCCAGCCAAGGTCCGTTATTTGAGATCGCAACCGCAGGCCCTGAGACATCGTGCCACTGATCATCTACATGACACAGCCACGGCGTTGGGCCGTTTGGCGCTTTAAAGTATAGACCACGATGATTCTTGAGTTCCAACACATGCTTGGGGGTGCCATGCTGCTCTAGGTAGCTCGGAGAGGCAACGGGGATAAAGCTATTGTCCATAAGCCTGATAGCAAGCACACGTTCGTTTGGCGCGTAGCCACCGCGAATCGCAATATCGATATCATCACGTCCGAGTGCCGATAGCTCGTCACTCAAGCTGACATCCAATATAATCTGCGGATATAGAGCACTAAAGTCATCTAATAACGGCAGCAGTATCCTCTCCCCAAACCCTACCATTGAGCTGATACGCAAACGCCCCATCGGGGTGGTTTGGTAGCTCCGAACGGTCTCTTTGCTTTGCTCTAGTTGGTTCAGTATATGCTGCACATCATTGTAGTAGACATGCCCCACTTCGGTCAGCTTAACCATTCGAGTCGAACGCTGTAATAGAGTCGCGCCCAAACTCTTCTCCAAATCAGACACGCGTCTTGATAGTGAAGATGGCGGTACGTCGAATGCCTTTGCAGCCTTGGTAAAGCTCCCCGTTTCGACCACTTTACTAAAATATCGTATTGCACGTAATTGATCCAACTAACTTCTCCATTCACTATCTAAGCTTGAGTAGCCAAGTATTTTGGCTCTATTGTTGTCTTAAAAGCAATAGTGATTGACTTTTTATCCTATATATAACCATGTTAAAACCAGTAATAATGTGGTTAACTTGAGCGTCACGACTAAAACGCGATTAAAACACGACTAAAAATAACCCATCACGTCAACAATGGAAGAATGACATATGATTACTTTGCACGGTTTTGCTGCAAGCAACTATTACAACATCGTCAAACATACCTTACTGTACAAACAGATACCTTTTGAAGAAAACCTAATCTTCGCTGGTAGCGATGAGCTACTGTCAGTCAGCCCCGTGGGTAAAGTACCAGCCATTACCACTGATGACGGACTCAATATTTCAGAGTCGAGTGTGATTTGTGATTTTATCGAAGAGACTCACCCTGATATGCCGCTATACCCTACAGATGCTGGTGAGCGTGCTGTGGTACGTCAAATTATGAAAATAGCAGAGCTTTACTTTGAGCTGCCAAGTCGCCGACTCATACCGTATGTGTTTTCGGGTACTGCAGCGCCTGAGCCACTCAAAGCTGAAGTACGCCAAGTGTTGGAGCGCGGTATCGGCGCTTTAAATAGCTTGTGCCAGTTCTCACCTTGGATTGCAGGCGAGCAGTTCACCATGGCTGACATCTACGTCCACTATGTGAACCTTATTGTTAACACCTTTGCCTCAAGCCAGCTCGAATGGGACGTATTGGCACAAATCCCTGGCATGAAAGAGTGGAGTACCTCTATGAGTCAGTCGGATATTGCCCAGACTGTCGAAAAAGATCGTTTGGCAAATATGCCTGAATTCATGCAGCATGTACAAGCTCAGATACAAGCGACCCAAGCTAAATAAAGCATGAAAGTAATGCGCAACAAAAACACCCACTATTAAAATAAGTGCGTTGATTAAACAACACCTAAAACCTAACCAACACACTAATATAAGTGGTTCAACACCTATAATTATTTGCAGGAGCAAATCTTATGACTGATAAAAATATCCAACTGACCTCTACCGTTAGTGATGACAATAAACTGACCCTAGCGCTACAAGATATCGAGATACCAACCCCTCGTGCAGATGAAGTCGTTGTACGCATTGAAGCCGCCCCATTGAACCCTTCTGATTTTGGGGTGATGTTCAGCGCCGCTGATATGTCAACTGCTGTGCAATCAGGCACTGAGCAAAGCCCAGTCATTACTGCCGATATACCTGCCAAATTCATGCCATCACTGAAAACACGTGTCAATGAAGACACTCCAGTAGGTAATGAAGGCGCCGGTACCGTCGTTGCAGCAGGGTCGTCAGAGGCGGCACAAGCATTGATGGGTAAGATGGTTGCTGTGATCGGCGGCGGTACTTATCGCCAGTACCACTGCGTCAATGTAAAAAGCTGCCTTGAATTAAAAGAAGGCACGACTGCTAAAGAAGGTGCGTCTTCTTTTGTGAACCCGCTTACTGCACTAGCGATGGTCGAGACTATGCGCGCTGAAGGTCACAAAGCCATCATTCATGCAGCCGCTGCCTCTAGTCTAGGTCAAATGCTCAACCGTATCTGTATGGCAGATGGTATCGATTTGATCAATATCGTGCGTAAAGAAGAACAAGAAAAACTACTGCGTGATATGGGCGCAAAATATGTGGTCAACTCAAGCAACGATACGTTCTTGAAAGATCTGACAGCAGCGATTGTCGAAACAGGAGCTACTATTTCGTTTGATCCTGTAGGCGGCGGTCAATTGACCAGCGATATCCTAAACTGCATGGAAGCGGCCATCACTCGCGATGTGGAAGAGTATAGCGTATATGGCTCAAACACGTTCAAACAAGCCTATATTTATGGCGCTCTTAACCGTGGACCTATCACGCTAAATCGTAACTTTGGTTTTGCTTGGGGTGTCAATGGTTTCTTACTATTCAATGCACTCGGCAAACTAGGCACCAAAACCGTTATGTCGATGCGTCAAAGAGTTGCAGAAGAAATCACCACCACGTTTGCAAGCAGCTATACCCATGAAGTGACGTTAGAGGAAGCATTGCAATTAAAGTCAATCGCCACTTATGGCAAGCAAGCCACTGGTGAGAAATACTTGATCACACCTCAAGGCTAATCACATCTATACATTAAGCCCCTAGCAACAGGTTGCTAACTATAGAGAGTGAAACAATACACCTAAAGTGATATAAGGCAGATACTGATCATAGTATCTGCCTTATTTTATGTTTGGATTAAAACTCCTTAACACTGTCTCACTTTAAAACTTTCTTACTCTAACGCTGTCTTATGCGCTCAATCAACCAAACAGCGTCGACATGACAAGTCGGCATGACAAGTTTAACCAAGCACTTCTCATCGCCATTTTGCTATAACCAGCGTCATACTATCTTTAAAAAACCAACCGTTAACATTGTTACCAAACTTTTGGTTGCATCTATTGCGTATTGCGCCTAGTATTTCGCCCCGTCAAAACACTCTATTTTTTAAGATACAGACTCAGTAGATATATACATTTATTATCAAGAAGGATGCGTTATGCCAACCAAAAAAACCACAATTATCGATGGCGGCATGGGACGAGAATTAGCGAAGCGCGGCGCACCGTTTCGTCAACCTGAATGGTCAGCACTGGCGATGATAGAAGCGCCCGAAGTCGTTCGCGACGTACACCGCGCTTATATCAAAAGCGGCGCCGATGTCATCACCACCAACAGCTATGCCCTTGTGCCCTTTCATATTGGCGCAGAACGCTTTGCGCAGCAGGCTCAGGAATTATCAGCATCAGCAGGCGAAATGGCACGTGCAGCAGTTATCCTAGAAGGCACTACAACCCAAGTAGCAGGGTCTATCCCGCCATTATTTGGCTCTTACCGTGCCGATTTGTTTGATGCTGACCATGTAGAAGACATTGCGGCTCCGCTTATAAATGGATTGAGCCCGTATGTGGATTTTTGGCTCGCTGAAACCCAAAGTCTGATCGCAGAATCTATCGCTGTTCGTGAATTACTAAGTACGCTAGACACAGATCATAAGCCAATATGGATTGCTTTTACTTTAGAAGATAACATGGATATCGATGTACCACGCCTGCGTTCAGGAGAGACGGTAGCAGAAGCAGTTGCGGCAATGGCAGACCGCGACGTCGAAGCGATCCTGTTTAACTGCTGTCAGCCTAATGTTATCGATCAAGCATTAGATGTCGCCCAAAGCACGTTGCGAGATAAAAATGCGACCCATATTGAGCTTGGTGCCTATGCCAATGCCTTTCCGCCGCAACCGAAAAACGCCGCGGCAAATGATACACTCAATCAGGTACGTGATGACCTAACGCCACCTGCCTATCTGCATTGGGCACAAAAATGGCAAGCACAAGGTGCCTCATTGATCGGAGGCTGCTGTGGTATTGGTCCTGAGCATATTCAGGAGTTGAGCAGCTACTTTTCAGGTACGCCTTCTGCATAGATACAACACCCCTTAAGCACAATGCTATTGAGTATGACTCTCTACAATTCACAATATCTATAATATCAAAGCTGATTACCCTCACTGCCATCACGGTTAGCCTAACGGTTAGATCGATGGCAGTATAGATATTTTGGCTGATGACAAGACGTGCTTGAAGTGGCAAGTCCCAGTATTATAGCTTTCATCATAGCTTCAGATAAACACTACAATAATTGTTCCGATACCTATCACTAACTGATGCTGCCTGCCTAACAACCCTTTTACTCTTGCATCTCTCACAAACTCAACGCTATAACCTAGAACTTCAATACACCTTCCTCTACATAGCTTGATTCCCTATAGACCAACTTTTTATAGATCAATTTTCTATAGACCAAATTCCTGTTTTTCTATTTGACCAAACATCGACTGTCGTCCAGTCATATTACATAGACTTACACCGTTAATTCACCATAAACAATTATCGGCTAAATAGTTACCTAATTTTGTATTAGTATTCATTGATATTGATTGAGTCGTTGGAGATACACACCCCTACCATTGCTACAAGCACACGATGTCTATAAAAGCCCCATTTCTATACATAACTTTCCCCTGCTTCATATGCCTAAGGACTAGATATGACTGCCAAACCAGAAGCTTTGAAAACAGCAATGCTCAGTTTTCAATTGATGACGCGGGCTGAGCCTCCAGAGCTAGTTATTGCCACTATCAAGTCTTTATTAGCAGTCAAAAACGTTCACGATGAAATACTTATTATCGATAACAACAATACAGAGTCGGCGCTATATGAACCCTTAGCAGCATTTTGTAACGGCTTGGATGATGCGCTAAATGTTCATTTTTATCATGTCGATCATGTCGCAGGATTTAAGGCAGGGGCTTTGAACTTAGCACTGGGGTTGATGGATCCAAGATGTACTCATATCGTTGTTGTCGATAGTGATTATCAGGCATTACCACATGCTAGACATGCTATCGCGCAAGCTATCGCACAGCACCCTGACCATACGCTACTCCAGTTTCCGCAGTTCTATCGTAATGAGGGACAAGTAGATGCCCATAGCGAGTTAAATCATTACTTTAACCATCACTTATATCGACCTTTTAATCGTACACGTGCTTTATCAACGGGTACGTATGCAGTGATTCGGCGTTCAGATATGTTGACCATAGGTGGCTGGTCAGGGGCGTCTATTACTGAAGATGCTCAGATGGGCGTCCTCATGCATCGACAAGGGTTTCGCAGCCAGTTCATACCAGAGGTGATTGCCACAGGTCTACTGCCCAATACACTACATGATCTCATCTGTCAGCGACGACGCTGGATATATGGCAATATGCAAGTGCTTACTGATTATCTATCAACGCCACACTCTTCTCAATCGACACCTCCTTCTAAATACAAAAGCATTGGTGACCATCTAGGGTACATAAGGGCTCATCTGTCTCAGCTGAGCGCTTGGGTGAACTTCACAGGATTTTTTATCCTTTTGCATGTTTGCTCTTTGTTTTTAATCGCCAATCTACTTTCGATGGGTAATTCTGATACACCTATGATTGCCCCCTTATACCTAGTCTATGCAGGGTACGCGTTTTTTATTATCAGGCGTCTATGGGCATACTGCCGTGATCAAACTCCTTTGAATAAACAACTAGACCGCAGTCATCAACCACGCTTTGTAAAAGGCGTACGAGCCTGGCTGATGCACTTAAATTTTTGGGAGATTGGTGCATTGTCATGGCTACCTGTGTTGTGGGGTCAGAACAAACCGTTTGTCTGTACACCAAAACACAAGGACGTCCGTAGCCGTTATTCGTTACTTCTAAAGAACATCACGGCATTACCAAAATTACTGCTGATCGTAAATATCATTACCGCAGTGGCTGTTGCCCCGTTCTCACCGCTTTACTCCCCTGTCTTATTCATATGTGCCATGCTGGTTTGTATTTTGAAGCTTGCAGCAGCCAGTGTAGCCATAAACAATTTTACTGATATCGCATCAGGCACGTCTAGTATGAATGAAACGCTCAAGTACACCTTGAGAACAGCGCATAATAGGAACAAAGTCGTAACCACTTCTTATATGTCAGCGTTATTCAAAGACAAAAAAACCATCGACTCATAGAGGTGGATTTTAAGCATTATTAGCTTGTTTTTTACCATTTCTATACTAGGGCTACTGTGTATCGTCTTACCGATAGCCAAAACGTTTATCATTATAAAGGTCTTGATAACATGACTCGGTCTTCAACCTCGCCACTACGTATCGCTATCATTGCGCACTCACTGTACCCTATTGCTCAGCCCTATGCGGGTGGTCTAGAGATGATCACCCAACTCATTTGCGATGAACTGGTGGCACAAGGGCATGACGTACTACTTTATGCGCACGAAGATAGCGAGACCAACGCAACGCTGGTACCATTATTGACTCGTCATGAATTTGATGACATGGTCTATGACAATGAGCACGAAGCAGTAGCGATGGATCGTGAGGAGATGTATCAGTATCTTGCTTATCAGATAGCCCTACGAGATATCATCGAACGTGACGAGCGCGGTGAAATCGATATCGTACACAACCACAGTTTGCATCACATCCCAATGATGACAGGTCAAGCGCTTGGCAAAAGGTTTTTCACCACTTTTCATACGCCTATCTTCCCGCAACTGCGGTTGGCACTGTTGACCCTTCGTGCTGGTACAACCACTCAATTTACAGCCGTGAGCAAACACCAACAGCAACTGTTTTCTGAGTTTGTCCCCTCACACACCGTTTATAACGGTATCGACGTCGAGTCTTTTGTTGCCAATACTAAATCGAATAAAAATAGCGATAAAGAAACCTATTTCTGGTATGGACGTATCTGCCCCGAAAAAGGTACTCACTTAGCCATGCAGTACTGCCTAGAAGCAGGAAAAAATCTCGTCATTGCAGGACCTAAAAGCAACGAAGCGTACTTCGATCAATATGTAGCCCCCTTATTATCTAAAGACAGTGAACGTGGCAACAACAAACTATTTAGCTACGTCGGTCATGCCACTAAAGACGAAATTAATCACTATTTGTGTCAAGCAACTGCCATGCTGTTCACCAGTACTTGGGACGAGCCTTACGGATTGATCTTGGCTGAGAGTTTGGCATGTGGTACGCCAGTGATTGGTTTTGATGTTGGCGCCAGTGCCGAAATCATTACCCCAGATACTGGCATCATCGTTCCTAAAGGCGATAAAGCTGCTTTTATTAGTAGCTTTTCTATGATTAAGCAAATATCACGTAAGGCTTGCCGCGAGCGCGCATTGCAATTTTGTTCCGTGGCTGCCATGGTCGAAGGCTACTTGGTACTTTATAAAACAGCGCTAAAAGAAGACAATTCCATTAACCATCAAATGCAGTCTGATATGGTACATGACTCTTTTGAAGTTTCTAATAATGACGCTCATTCATCCGTTGCAACAGACCATGAGCTGGTCAGTATTGCAGGAGGAGCATAATGCGTATTGGTTATTATGCTCATCATCATGGCTCAGGGCACTGCCGACAAGCCGACAAACTCGCAGCGCTACTACCTGATGATGTCAGAGAACAACTGATAGTATTCACAAGTTTAGAAGCTGATACTTATCGCTTCACTTCGATCAATGAGCAGCAGATCATGCGGCTGTACCCAGAAGATGAGCGTCGTGATGACGTGCTAACAGGACGGGCTGGAGAATACTGGAAACCTGCAGGTCTGCACTACTCTCCTGTAGGTAATATCGATATTCAAAGACGCAGCCATCAAATACTCGATGCTATTCATCACTATGATATTGATCTCATGATTATTGATGTCAGCGCCGAAATCGCTATGTTATGCCGCGTGGCCAGTGTCCCTTATCTGTACGTTAGACTGCCAGGTATCCGCGATGATACTGCCCATCTAGAGACATTCGCGGGCGCGCTTGCCCTGCTGGCACCTTATCCTCAGAGTTTAGAATCGACCCATACTACTGGTTGGGTCTGCGATAAGACGCTATATCTTGATTTTATCTATACGCGCAACACCCAGTCACACACTCGTGAAGACTTTATAGACATACTGACGCGGCTAGACACGGATAAGCGTTTCTCTACAACGGTTCAATCTACTAAACCTGAATCAACGTATGATCCTGAGCCTATGATATCGGCCATGCCTATAGCGACTACTCAGACTATTATTACGATTATAAAAGGCTATGGTGGACATCAATCAATCGATGATAAGTTGCCTGAACTTCGTGGACTGCTGCCTCAAGCACTGATTATCTCTCTTGGTCCTATTGATGATGATAAACGAGGTTATGTCGATATCTCAGCGCAAGTAGATGACGTCACACCATATATTAATCATAGCGATTATTTGATTATGGCATGCGGCTTGAATGCCGTGGCGCAAGCGTATCATTATGCAACCCCTCTTATCGTGATACCTGATGACCGACCACATCAAGAACAAGTGGTCATGGCACAGGCATTACTCGCCCAAGACAAGGCATTGAACTGGGAGCAGTTTAAAGCCTTGATGATAGCTCAACACGGTAAATCTGAATGTTTTGATACTATGAGTCAAGCTATGAGCCATGCACCAGAAAAACAATATAGGGTACCAGTGAGTAATGATGATATAGACGAAACAAACACGTTGATGGCTGCTCAAGCTTTTATGAATAGTCTATGCGCTTATCCTAGTACGAAGCTCTGGTTTGAGAATTGGCTACTTACCAAAATCAAATCAAAGCCTGAATCAACTCATAAGCAATGATACGTCAAACACGACAAATAATATAATAGCGAGACGAGCATACACAATGACCATTGTTAATAATACCAATACAGCACCGATAACCATTATCACGACTTGCTATGGACGTAACCGCCACCTTTATAACCTGCTCAGCAGTCTAGAGAACAGTAGCATAAGACCGGCTGAGGTCATCGTCGTCAATGATGATGCCGATTGTGACCGACTGGCTTATTTCTCCTTAAATATCATAAAGTTACCGACTACTATTCAATCATCTACGAATGATAAATGCGATACACAGACTGCAGCGTTTGATATCGGTCACAATCGCAATCTTGGGGCGCAGCATGCTATTCATGACACCCTGATATTCTTAGATGTCGATTGTATCGTCGTCCCTACATTTATTGAGCACATGTATCACAAGCTCATGCAACATCCCGATGCGCTACTGATGGGACAACCACGCTATCTTACCCGACCTTTGTCAGATTTAGAGAGTGTACAATTACAAAGCAATCACTTGTCTCTTTCTTTTCTAAATGAGTTGTCTGTTTATAACCCTTATCGGTATAACTTCGATGAGGCAGACTCAATTCCTACCGAAACTGGGATAACAGCGATCAAGAGAACTGATGATTACGGGGCGTTTTGGAGCTTATGTTTTGCTATTAAAAAACAGACTTTCGACGATATTGGTGGCTTTGATACTCAATATACAGGCTACGGAGCAGAGGACACAGATTTTGCCTTTAGCGCGCGTCAGTTGAATATTGATTTTTACCTTACTGCCGATGTGATCTATCATCAGCAGCATAGTGTGTATCGACCGCCCCTCAATCACTTAGATAGTATCATTATCAATGCCGATCGTTTTTATCAAAAATGGCAGTGTTGGCCCATGGCAGGATGGCTGTCACAATTTGCTGACATGGGGCTGATTGATTGGGCAGAAGAACAGTCTTCACCCATAGCTGTGAGACGGCAGCCTAGCGACGATGAAGTAAAGCATGCCCACTGTCCAAATGCGCCTTATGTTTAACTGTAACCGACACGCTCGGTGATAACGATCTTAGTATCGATGGATAGATACCCTAGGCGGTAATGCGCTCATCTCCTGACGTTCAAACGCCCAGTTGTGACCGTGCCAAAAATGAGCCGTTTTATCATTGTTGTTAAAGCCGATTAAGAGTAGCTCTAACGGTAGCTCTGTTTTTTGGGTATGATGCACATACTCTCGAGCTGCTAGCATCAATCGATATAACAAAAAACCTGACGAAGGTGCTGACGAATGAATATCTACAAAATATGGATAGTCAGCAACAACTGCATGACGTTCTGATAGCACGCTACAATAAGTAGGGCTCATCAACAACTCTTGCATTGGCAAAGGAACATTCAAAACGCGATGAGTGACAATAGGGTCATCGTCAGGGTTTGGGTCGTCAGTCAGCGATGGAAACGGATAAGATTGATTGCTCGTCAATATACCTAACGGGGCTGTTTTTGCCATTTGCTCCATCATGGAGAGGTTATTGCTTCTAGGCGGTAAGCCAAAATGCAGTTTGCTATCGCCAATTTGCCGAAAAAATAAGAGCTTAGGTAATAAACTTATTGCCTGATGGTTGGCAAAGAAATCAGCGTGGATAAAATGGTTAAATAGCACTAGGACATCATCAGGTTGTAACAATCTCTCAAGCTGCGCTGTCGTGATTGCAGGATTGTTTGCAATTACGACAACTCGCTTGGATTGTTCTAGTGCTGTTTGTATGACGACTGGTAGCGTTAAAAAAGCCTCTTTCACCTTATCTGTGGTGCTGGATATATATTTATTTTTATCCGATATCGATACGCTGCGTTGGTGCATTGGGGTATTTATATTAGACATAGTAGCCTTATTTGATATAGCGTTTTATATACTACTCTACTCTCACTGTAATTTTTCATGGATCGATTTGGCACCCATACTAAGTAGGAAAAACAACCACCTCATCACCTTCCTGCCATGGTTGAAACTTAGTCATAGCTTGGACAAATAATGGATGCTCAAGCCAATGTTGTAGCCACCGCTGTAAGTTTGGATAGGGCAAATTATAGAAAACCTCACGATCCACATGGGCAAACTGACGCACAAAAGGCATGATACCGATGTCTGCAATGGTTGGATTATCTCCTAATAAATAGATATTATCAGTCAACAAGCTCTCTAAGACTTGTAAAAACACTTCTCCCTTCTCTCGGTACTCGGACTGAGTCATCTCAGGGTGACGATCGGCATATTTGTACCGATCAAGCCACTGTTTAAACTCATTATCGTTTTGTGCTATCAGTGCATTAGCCTCAGATGAAACCTTTTCGTCGAGCAGCCCCTGAGGATCGTTTTGCTCAAGCGCCCACGTCATGATCTCTGCACTCTCTTCAATGACGGATCCATCTAAAAGCTGTAACACAGGGACCGTGCCTTTTGGACTAATCGCTAGCATTTTCTCTGGTTTGTTCTTTAGCGTGATTTCTCGTAGCTCTACGGACAGCTCGGCGAATATTAGACCAAGACGAGCGCGCATAGCATAGGGGCAACGGCGAAAGGTGTATAGGCGTGGCAGTGAAGCATTCATAGTTATTTCCATAATAAACAACGGGTTATATTTCGCTGACTTTTTATTGTATGAGTTTATAGACTCTATTTTACAGCAAAGGTAGTACTGTCTTTACCTCTAGTTATAACTGTTCTTGATTATAAGTAAGATAGATTTTGAGTAATCTTATCAAATTATAATATCTCTGTAGGCACATATCAAAAAACGCCCCCATTTGGGAGCGCTTTCTTTGTTATTTACTAGTGGCTAATGATTCTTAAATCACATTGTCATCTATAGAAGTTTGTACATATAGCTTGGCAGAGTTAGCACCATCTTGATATAAGTCATAACCCACTTGATCAGATGTAGCTGATTTAGTCATGCCCGATATATTAACCGTGTCTGTACTATCGCCTTTGATGAATAGCTCATTGTTATTATCAGTGATACTAACCACATCACTCAGTCCCAAGCTCAGGGTTTGAGAGGTGTCATTGGTCATATCGATAGTCTCAAAATTAACGACTTGAGTCATATCATTACCAGCAACAACATTGAGATCATTAATTAACAACGTATCATTATCTTGAATATTGGCTGAGCTTTCGCCTTCGCCTCCATCAACGACAAGATCGTTCCTGTCAAATACTACAGTATCGCTACCACTACCACCGAACAACGAGTCTATACCGCTCAAACCAATTAGAGTATCGTCTCCATCGCCACCTTCTATCACTTCAGCTTGGTTAGTTCCTACTAAGTAATCATTATCGGCAGTAGTGCGCGATGGAATACTGTTAATTGAGTCTGGGCTTTGAGGCGCTGCGTACTCATTGTAGTTTAGCGTTACCGTTGAGCTGGCTGTGTCACCATCAGAGTCCTGATATTCGAACGAGAATACATCAATGTCGTCTGCATTGGGATTCACGATATCAGCGATATTGTCTGCTGCATTAAATGTATAGCTCCCATCGGCATAACCAATAAACACACCATAATCAGTTTGGAACTCATAATTAGTTGCATCGCTGTCAGTATTAATGGTGGTAATTGTGCCATCACTATCTGTTGTCGATACACCAGACCAAACAATACCAGTTCCAGTCGAGTTAAGGTAGTTAACTGTATCAGCACCAACTGCAACTTTTCCTTCAACGACAATATTATTACTTAACTTTGGTAGCGGATTTAGCGGCGTTAACTTGCCAATAACATCATAAGTATTTTCTTGACCTTCTTCACTATTGACCACGAAAGTACCTGCGTCATCCAATGCAGGGTTATAGTCAGAACCATCTAACACGAGATCCGTATCAACGATGCCATCATTATTTGTATCAACTCTATCTATGACTCCGTCACCATCAGTGTCCTCAGCACGCTGACCTGTAGTACTATACACAATATAGTCAAGTCTGCCATCACCATTAATATCGACAGCATCATTTATGTTATCACCGTCAAAATCAATACCATCTGAAACTAAGTCTCTATCAGCATCAATATAAGCAATATCGTTATTGCCAAGAATAGTATATCTATAACCATCTGGTGTATTACGTGTATATTCTGCATCTCCTCTATCACCCAAAATACCATTACCATTTAAGTCATAGTAGAAAGTGCCATTCGCGGCTTGATCAATAAACCCACCTATTGAGTTCCCGACTGCAGAATATATTGACTCATCGACTCTACCATCACCGTCATTATCAACACCATCATAGCCTTGATATATTTTCAGGAAATCTTTGTTTTTATCGGAGTCAATACTGGAATCTGTATCTTGATTGGCAAGTGTGATATCAAGTTGATACTGTTGACCAGCGATATCAATAATTTTCGAAGCATTTGGTATCACAATAAAATCGCTCTGTACAAAAACATCTGAGTAAGTGTCAGTGTCCAACCCAAAGGTAGCAGTCGTGAAGCTATTAATTGTTTCATTGTGTTTTAATAAGTAATCGACATTTACCGGCTCAGAGTTACCATTTACATCCATTGTGAAATCAATGTTTAGCGTTGTCTCAATTAAAACACCACCATTTCCAAATACACCAAAGTTGATATGTGAGAAGTCACCCAAATCAAGATCGGTTTCGAACTTAATCTCTTCACCAGCACCTTGATAGTCAAGATCTTCACGAGTTGTATAACCAGCAGGAGGTGTCTCTTCTCCATTTTGATTAGCTGGTACACCCCAATAAATAGCTTCGTCGAGCGTATCTACGTAAGTATTACCATCTGCCGCCTGATATGTGGCATCTAGTTCAGCAAACAATTCACCAACTGTACCGCCATAATCTCTAGATGAGACAGTATTACCAGGGTTTGCAGATGACGGATTATTAGCAATCAAATAACCAGAAGTTGTTGGCTCAGTAAACAATGAGTCAGTAAAGCCCGTTTGTAAACCACTAATAGTAATAGTCTCTTGCTGTACATCAATATTCCACACCACAGGTTGAGACGCTGGAGAGTCATCTTCAATGATAGCTAACAGCTCATCAGATTGTACTAATGACTCAATAGCCGACGCATTTTCGAACACCTCAACACCGAAGTTGATAGACAATATACCTTCTACATCATCACCTTGCGTATGATCTACAGGAGCGGCCAATGTAACATCATAACCAAATTGATAACCGTCAGTAATGACTTCTTTATTACCATTTAGGCTTATGGTCAGGACATTCTGTATTTGGGTGACGTTATTACTGTCTATGTATTCATATTCACCAATGATATTTCCTGTGGCTGAATCAATTCTAAAAATAACAGGGTTACCTTGGCTCATAATATTGTTGCCAGTTGTTGGCAATGTAAATCCAACCACGGCATCTGCTAAGTCTGTATCGGTGTCGGTTACTCTAATCCAATTATCAACCGTATCAGATGCAGAGTCAGTGGTATCTAATGTTGAGTTTGGATCGCTATCTGGATTGCCACCTTCTAGCCCCTCTTCAGAAACACGACCAGGAGTCGCAACTTCAGTTCTAGTAGGTTGATCATAGTCGATGGTGACGGTAGCGGGATCAGAGGTGAGGTTCGTACTATCAGATACGGTATAACTAATAGGTGTTGGGTTACCTACAAATCTTTCTTCTGGCTCAAATGTAATGACACCTGTAGTTTCATTAACGCTCCACTTACCCTCATTCGCTACAACAACCGATTTACCATCAGTGGCAATGATGCTTCCAACTGGGGCCTGGGTAATAATGACGGTTGCTGGGTCAATGTCATTTTCAGGGTCGGTGTCGTTACTTAATACATCAAGAGTCACATCAGAACCAAATGTTTGGTCTAACTTTTTATCATCTACCGCTACTGGGGCATCATTCACCGGCTCAACCGTGATGTCTAAGGTGGTGCTGTCAGTGTTGCCCTCAGGGTCGGTCACTGTATAGCTCACTTGGGGCACGGTGCCGTTGAAGTTAGGCGCTGGATCAAAGGTGTAACTGCCATCTGCGCTTAGGGTCAAGTCACCAATTGCATCACCATTGTCATCAGTGATGGTTGTTGCAACACCCAGCTCTAAAGCAACTTGGTCGCCACTGCCATTAACGTCTACGGTGGCTGAATCTACAGTTAGGGTGTTGTTACCGTCACCATCAGTATCGTTAGTAAGGACATTGCCGGTTAAGTCAGTGTCCTCAGGCGTGCTTTCAACTTCAGGGCTCGCGACCGGTATATCTTCTACTGGCGTTACAGTGATGTCTAAGGTGGTGCTGTCAGTGTTGCCCTCAGGGTCGGTCACTGTATAGCTCACTTGGGGCACGGTGCCGTTGAAGTTAGGCGCTGGATCAAAGGTGT
>NZ_JAMYEB010000013.1:0-74534 GCF_033790785.1 Psychrobacter sp. PP-21
TAAATCCCATCGAGAAAAAGTGGGCTCAAGTGAAGTTTTTACGCCAAGGTTGGATGGAAAATGACTTATCTAAATTGTTTTATGATATTCATCCAAAACATAACTCTTTTGTAGTGCAGTGACTATAACACTGTCAAAATAAATAATACTTTTACAAGCACGTACGATAATTTTACTGCCAATAATTACAATAAGGAATGACTTATGGAAAACTCAAAAAACCCACTACCAGAAGAGATGGATCATATCGATGGCAACAGCCGCAATGACGGTATCGTTGGTCAAACCGATGCAGGCAATCAGTTGGTCGATCTAGACAACCCAATGCTGCATACTATCGATAATGACGATGTCATCGATAATAGTGCTGGTTTTGACAACTCAGAAGTTGGTAGCGCAGCTACACAAGGGCTAACGCCTATGCATCGTCAAAACATTGATGAATCACGTGTAGATGAGGTCTTGGTACAGGACAATCTTGATGATAGTGATTATCCAGATGCAATGGATATCGCCGATAGAGATGCTGCAGAGCGTAGCAATGATGATGATTTTTAGAATTTAGTACGACTGCTGGAGTACTTCTTTAAATCAAGAAAGCACGCTTAATAACGTTAAGCGTGCTTTTTTATGCCCAATAACTCTGTTTTCGTTTAAATTTTTGAGCAATACCATTCAAACTATTGATATTTAAACTATTGATAATGGTTGATCAGTCAGAACATCACGGTAGCTAATATAACAATTCATGATTACCCATGGTACGGCTATGATAATTCCTAAACCTAATGTGATTTTTAGAAAAAATAGCAACACAATAATAAGACCCAGCCCATAAGCAATCATTGGTAATATATTAGCTAAGTACCCTTTAAGACTGAGCTTCATTGCGCTTTTTGGATCTAAACCATGCAATACAATCAATGCTGGAGCAAACCACATTGCCATTGATAACATTAAAAATAATACCAATGAGACTAAAATACTAAACACAAAAGGAGTCATTGGGAAGTCACTTATTTTTATCGCTTCAATATCCAATAGGAGTGTTAAAGATATACCGCTAAAGAAAATTAATACAGGTATGAATACAACAGCTAGTCCAACTACAAACAGAATATTCAGAATAATGAGAGATCTTAAGTTTGTTTTGAGCTTAACCCAAAGCTGATGAAGGTCAAGATCTTCATTCTGGAACTGTGCTGAGCAAATAAGTATGATAATAGCCGCTGCTATAATGCTTGTAGCTCCAAAAATATAATCAATTATAGGGACATAAGAACCTATGATTGAAATAGCAAACAATATGACACTGACGGCTAGCCATATTAAAAAGTTACCTTTAAACATTTCAAAAGGCTGAATTATCCACTTTATCCCCCATGATACTTTACAAAATCTTGGCTCATCCAATAACTGCGGTAGAGGATTACTATATTCGTCCATTGGCGGTAGGCTTGAAGGTTGGCCATTAGGTTTCTGTACTGATATATATGATTCCGAACTACTAACGTTAGACATATTGATCCTCAAAAATAAAATCTCACAAATACAAATCAAAACTCATATAAAACGAAATCTGTTTGGACTATTTTACATATCGAATAGTGTAAAACCCAACTTTTATTTACCAGATAATCAAGACAAAAAAATACCGAATGTTATATCCGGTATTTTTTATACTTATTCATAGCAATTATTACATTTGGCTAATCAAACCCAACCATCAAGCGTACCCGCCCACCCTTTTACAAGAGGCAAGCTCAATGCTTCAAGCAACTCAATATGGGTCTCATCAAGGTTAAGTGCAGGAATATAGTGATACTCTTGCCCGCCTGCTTCCAGAAAATTATCACGGTTTTCAATGGCCAGCTCTTCTAGCGTTTCAAGACAATCTGCCGAAAATGCAGGACTAACCACTTGTACTGAGCGTACGCCAGACTTGCCCCAGTCTTCTAATACCACATCAGTATACGGCTTTACCCACTCTTGCTTACCAAAACGTGACTGGAAACTAATAATCCATTCATCCTCTTTTAGACCAAGTGCGTGCGCTACTTGCGCCGCCGTACATTTACAACGCTTAGGATAAGGGTCGCCCTTATCCGCGTAGGGCTGCGGGATACCATGGAAGCTAAACATTAACTTGTCAGGCTTGCCATGCTTCTCTTGGAAGCGGCGAATCGAGTTGGCCAATGCTTGAATGTATAGCGGATGAGCAAAGTAGTCTTTGACAATCGTATAGTTTGGCAGATTACGCTGCTTGAGTGTCCACTTCGTCAGCGCATCGTATACCGCGCCACCAGAAGAGGCCGAGTACTGCGGAAACAATGGCAGAATGACAAAGTGATCCACCCCTTCTTCGCGTAGTGCATCCATGACATCAGGCAGTCCAGGATTGCCATAGCTCATCGCAGGATGCACAGAGACACGAAATGGCGCCACACTGTTTGCCAGACGCGGTTCCAATAGCTCAACTTGGCTATTGAGTATCTTACGAATCGGTGAGTCTCCCTCCCAAATGCTGGCATAAGCTTTTGCCACGCGCTTAGGACGACTGGGCAATACAAACAAATTCAAGATGATTGCCCATAAAAACTTGGGAATCTCAATCACGCGCGGATCTGACAGGAACTGTTTGAGATAGCGACGTACGGCAGGTGCCGTTGGCTCATCTGGTGTACCGAGGTTTACTAACAGGACAGCAATACGTGGAGGCAATTCAGGTTTCATAGCAGCACTATTTATCAGCAGTAAGTTATTGGAGATAATGTCACAACTATCACAATAAGAGAACGCAGGATTGTGTAGACACTATGGAATATAGACATCTTTAGTGTAGCATTTTATCCATGAATAGCGCATGGCAAAAGCACTCTTATACAATTTGATACGCAGTTGTCCTTATTCTTTCTTTATTCATTATATTCGGCACTTATTCATTGTTCGTCTATGACCTATTTGCTACAGGGATGACACTCGAAAGGTTTGTTGAAAGGTTGTACTCCTACGCGCATCGCCATACAATAGGCAAGCCCTGTTTATAAAAATTGGGTAGGCAAAATAGTCTGCCAACCGCTTGCCATTTTGTTTTTATTTTATTGATGATTGTCGTCCTGTGAGGTAGCTTTGAACGCACGCTCTGATAACACTAATGACCAGCAACCCAACTCTCATGCCAAAGCCAGCAGCCCAGCCAATTCTGCTGCTAGATCAGTTGGTATTGTTACGCCACAGAACTACCATTTCGCTGAACCATTGACCTTGGAATGTAACCGTACTCTGCCCTCGTTTGACTTGATGGTAGAGACTTATGGGACACTCAATAGCGACCATTCAAATGCTATTTTAATTTGTCATGCACTATCAGGTAATCACCACGCCGCAGGTTTTCATAGCGTTGATGACAAAAAAGCGGGCTGGTGGGACAATATGATCGGTCCTAATAAGGCTATCGATACCAATCGGTTCTATGTGGTGTGCGTCAATAATATCGGTAGCTGTTTTGGTTCGACAGGTCCTACTACTATCAACCCAGATAGCGGTGGCTCAGATGCTATCAATACAAATAGCAGCGATGAGCCACAAGTTTATGGCCCTGACTTTCCGCTGATCACCATCAAAGACTGGGTGAAAACCCAAGCCATGTTATCAGATCGCCTAGGCATCGACGTTTGGCACGCCATCGTTGGTGGCTCAATGGGCGGTATGCAAGCGTTACAATGGTCTGTTGATTATCCAGAGCGGTTAAAGCGCTGTGTGGTTATCGCCAGTACGCCAAAGCTCTCTGCCCAGAATATCGCCTTCAACGAAGTCGCACGTCAGTCTATATTGTCCGATCCTGACTTTAAAGATGGTCGCTATATACAAGCAGGTACATACCCTCGCCGCGGTCTCATACTGGCACGCATGGTCGGTCATATCACCTATCTGACTGATGACGCGATGAAAGCCAAATTTGGCCGTGATTTGAAATCTGGCAAATTTATGTATGGCTACGATGTCGAGTTTCAGGTTGAAAGCTACCTACGCTATCAGGGCGAACGCTTTAGTGAAAATTTCGATGCCAATACCTATCTGCTCATGACCAAAGCGCTAGACTATTTTGATCCGACACGTGGCTATCCATCAGCCGTAGTGAAAGACAGTACAGAGTCTGCTATACCGCTAGAGGACTCAATCGCAGCGGCTGTTGAGACGGATAAGAAAAATACGCAAAATGAGTTAGAAGGTGCGGTAGCGACGATTGAAGAGATTGGATCTGATCATCAGCAAGAACTTTCTGCGCTCAAAGCTGCTCTCGCTCATACGCAGTGTCAATATCTAGTCGTGTCATTTACCACTGATTGGCGCTTTGCACCCGAGCGCTCGCAAGAGATCGTGGACGCGCTAATGGCAACGGGCAAACCCGTCAGTTATATCAATATTGATGCCCCGCATGGTCATGATTCTTTCTTATTTGATATCCCACGCTACATGGGTGCGGTCGAAGGGTTTTTGACGGCGCCTTTTATTACCCCTAGTCGCCAAGCCACAGGAGAGCGCTCATGAGAATGGATCACCAATTGGCAGAGCGCTGGATTGCGCCGCAAGCACACGTACTTGATCTGGGCTGCGGGAACGGCGAGCTCCTCGCACATTTGCAACACAAGCTGGGCGTAACAGGCTATGGCCTTGAGATTGATGAAGACAAAATCAATGAAGCAATTGGTAATGGCTTATCGATTATTGAGCAAGATCTAAACGATGGATTGGCACGTTTTGCTGATGACAGTTTTGATACCGTCGTCATGGCGCGTGCCCTGCAAGCGGTAAAGTCCCCTGATGTGCTATTGCTGGATATGTTGAGAGTTGCCCGTGAAGCGGTCATTACCTTCCCTAACTTTGCCCATTGGCAAAACCGTATCCATTTGGGGCTTAAAGGCATGATGCCTGTTTCAGAAGCGCTGCCTTATGAGTGGTACAACACCCCAAACATTCATCTGTGTACATTCAAGGACTTTGAGCAGCTATGCGCGCAGCATGATATTCATATCATTAATCGTTTTGCTGTTAGTGATTCTGAGAAAGGACATACGCCATTGATGAAAGCGCTCATACGCCAAGCGCCTAATTTGTTAGCAGATGTTGCCATCTACCGAGTAACGAAGAAAAAACCGAAGTAATGTCAGTTGTTTGATTTATACTGACGCAAATAAAAACGTGCTTATCAGTAGATATTCGCGCCCGTCAAACAGTCAATTGGTTATTGTCTTATAGTAACTCTATGATTTTAATAGGGACAATCAGGTATAGATGGCTATGAAATCTTGTAATTAGTATTTGAGTTTCGTAAGTTTGGGTGTTAAGCTAGCAAAATGTTGTCAGCCACCCTACTATTACGACCGTCTGTCTAATTATTGGGGTTCAAGCGACGATACAAAAATGATAAAACCCATTGCTAATGATTAGGTAAGTTCATATCGCAAGATGTCACCTAGTTGTTATCGCCGTCCAAAACACTTTGGCGGTACAATTCTTTGCTTATTAACTGCCTAATTTTGGAGCTGCTATGAAATTATTAAAAGCTGCGTTGTTTACTGCATTATTCTCTTGTGCTGGTTTAGCCAATGCTGAGTTAATATCAAATGTACCGCTTGATACCTCGCGTTTTGAGCTTATGCCTGTTAGCGAGTTGTCTAGTCGTGCTTCTCAAGGCAACGATCACGCTCAGTTCTATCTAGCCAAGCGTTTGCAAAAAGGTGAAGGTATTGCCCAAAATACCCAACAAGCAATCCAGTGGTACACCAAAGCGGCTCAACAAGGCGTTGCTCCTGCTCAGCTAAACCTTGCTATTATGTACTTACGCGGTGAAGGCGTACAGCCTAACCTGCAACAAGCACGTCTGTGGTTAGAGAAAGCCGCGATGCGCGGTGATAACCGTGCCAGCTATACACTTGCGCTATTAGATGAAAAGCAAAAGAATCTGGTCGATGCTTATAAGTGGTATGATTTGGCTGCCCGTGATGGCATGCTAGATGAAAAAGTCCGTAATAAAGCACGCGGTAAAATCGGTCAGTTGGCATTAAACTTATCAAGTGATGACATTGCCAGCGCACGTACCAAAGCAGACACTTGGTTCCAGAGTAAATAAACGCTAGTTTTGCGTGACGCATTGAATATAAAAAAGCTCAGTATTTTACTGGGCTTTTTTGTTTTTTATCTTATGAAGAAAACGTCAATTAATAGAGAAACTGCCGATCCTTTTTAACGGTTTCGGCTCAAACACGATAAGCTATTCAAAACCTTATTAAAATTTGCTACACTACGCGCGCATTCATCAATCCCACAATTTTGTTAATGCTTTAAACTGAAAAGATACTTTAAACCCAACGCACTAGGTTTGCGACCTAGCCAGCAGGAGAAAGACATGAGCACCACTAAAGATAGTAACATCAAAGAAACTGTGATAACGGATAACCAGTCAGCACCTGTCTACGATAGCATTACCAACAATATCGTTGTCGCCGCACTCTATAAATTCACGCGCTTTGCCGATTTTGAGCACTATCGTGAGCCTATCCTAAATACTATGCTGGGTAACGATGTAAAAGGTACGTTGTTGCTGGCAAGCGAAGGCATCAACGGGACTATCTCTGGTACGCGTCAAGCTATCGATACTGTACTTGACTATCTACGCAGTATCGAGGCGATTGGTACTTTTACTTTTAAAGAGTCTTATACGAACGCGCAGCCGTTCTATCGCACTAAGGTAAAACTAAAAAAAGAAATCGTTACCATGGGCGTAGAAAACATCGACCCCTTGGAGTCTGTTGGTCGCTATGTAAAGCCAAGCGAATGGAATGCACTAATCTCAGATCCTGAGGTCACCTTGATCGACACGCGTAACGATTACGAGGTGCAAATCGGCACTTTCCAAAATGCGGTCAATCCAAATACGGAGACCTTCCGTGAGTTTCCAGAGTACGTCTCAAAAGAGCTGGACCCCACCAAGCACAAAAAAGTCGCCATGTTCTGTACGGGCGGTATTCGCTGTGAGAAATCTACTGCCTATTTGCGCGAGCAAGGGTTTGAAGAGGTCTATCATCTAGAAGGTGGTATCTTAAAATATCTAGAAGAAGTTCCTGCCAGCGACTCTATGTGGCAAGGTGATTGCTTCGTCTTTGACAACCGTGTATCGGTCAATCATAACTTAGAAAAAGGCAGCTACGAGCAGTGTTTTGCTTGCCGTATGCCAATCACTGCCGATGATATACAGAGTCCAGCCTATATCAAAGGTGAGTCATGCCCGCACTGTATCGACAAAGCGACTGATGAGCAAAAAGCCCGCTTCCGTGAGCGTGAGCACCAAATGCAGTTGGCAAAACAACGCGGCGAAGCTCATATCGGTAGCGACGTAATAGACGTCATCGAAAAGCGTAAAGTCGCTAAGACTGAAGCGCGCCTACAAGCAGAAGCTGCCAATAAAGCAAAAGCCAACTAGTTTAGATTTGGCAAAATAAAAAGAGAGGCTCTATTAAATAGAGCCTCTCTTTTTTTAACTTCAAACAAGGTTAATGCTGTAACGCTTGTATAGTGAATTGACTATATTAGAATAAGATACGTACGCGGATAGTCTCTTCCACATCTTTTAACTGATCTAGTGCAGCAGTCGAGTCGTTGTAATCGACATCCATAACTAGATAACCCACATCGCCTTCTGTCATCAGGCTCTGTGCTAGGATGTTAATCCCTGCTTCAGCAAACAGACGGTTAATCTGCGATAGTACACCTGGTACGTTTTTGTGGATATGTAGCAGACGATGCGAGTTTTCTTTGAACGGAATAGATACTTCTGGGAAGTTTACCGCAGTCGCTGTATCACCTTGGTCAGAGTATCTAACGAACTTATCTGCGACTTCAAGGCCGATATTGGCCTGAGCTTCTTGCGTTGACCCACCGATATGCGGCGTCAAAATCACATTATCGAACTTACGTAGTGGTGACTCAAACTCTTCGTCCGCTGATTTTGGCTCTTTTGGGAACACATCGATAGCCGCGCCCAATACTTTACCAGACTCAAGCACAGCCGCTAGATCATCAATCTCGACACAGGTACCACGTGCCGCATTGATAAAGTAACTGCCTTCTTTCATTTGAGCGAACTGCTCCGCTTTCATCATATAGCGAGTGCTTGGCACGTCAGGTACATGCAAGGTCACGATATCAGCCGTTGATAGTAGCTCTTCTAGGCTACCTACTTGTACCGCATTACCTAACGGCAATTTGGTCACGACATCATGATAGATGACTTTCATGCCGAAGCTCTCTGCCAGTACAGACAACTGCGAGCCGATAGAGCCGTAACCGACAATACCGATAGTCTTACCGCGCACTTCGTGTGAGTTGGTCGCAGACTTACCCCAGCCGCCGCGATGTACAGTGGCATTCTTCTCAGGAATACCGCGGTACAGCATGATGGCTTCGGCCAGTACCAGCTCGGCCACCGAACGGGTGTTCGAGAATGGCGCGTTAAAGACAGGAATACCTAAGTCACGAGCTGCCTCTAGGTCTACTTGGTTGGTACCAATACAAAAGCAGCCAATGCCGATAAGCTTGTGCGCATGCTCAAGTACTTCGCGCGTCAGCTGAGTACGCGAACGAATACCGATAAAATGAGCGTCTTTGATTTTCTCGATCAGCTCATCTTTGTCTAGTGCGTGACTGATATTCTCGATGTTGTGATAACCAGCGCCTTCTAGTACTTTTAGGGCATTGTCATGTAGACCTTCAAGCAATAAAAACCGGATTTTGTCTTTTTGTAGTGATAACGCCATATGAGAACTGTCCTATAATTGTTTTATAAGATTATCTGTTGGATAATCTATGATGGATGAAACGAAAACAGTCCCGATATCTTACACAAAATTTGAGGTCGATGTTAGCAGATTAGATGAATTATTGGTTATCAAGCCTGAAAAATTTTTATGCTATAGTGAATCATTCTACTTAAAACCTATCGAACTGCTTTTTTATCATTGATCGCTTCTTATTTGTAAAAACCACCACCCACTTATTGTTATCACGAGCAGACTCATCACTGAATTTATAGTCGTTTCGCTATATAATAAGCAGTACAACATTCCCAGCATCGTGCTTACGCTAATATTGAGAGTTGACCATGACGACCATTACCGATCAGCCCATATCCGATACCAACACCACTGCCGTGCAAACGATCTTAAGCACGCTCATTGACGCTCATCAATTTGATGCGACTCAAATCAAAACCGACGCTGAGAGCCTAGAGCATTGGGGCAAAGACTGGACCAAGCACTTTGCACCCGCTGCTGCCGCCATTGTCTTTCCAAAGAGCACTGAGCAAGTACAAGCCATTGTGCTACTGGCTAATGAGCACAACGTCGTCCTGACACCTAGTGGCGGTCGTACTGGGCTCTCTGCTGGTGCAGTAGCAGCCAATGGTGAGATTGTCGTTAGTATGGATAAAATGAACCAGATTGGACAGTTCTATCCTGCTGATCGTATGGTCGAGATTGAAGCAGGTGTCATCACAGAGCAACTGCAACAGTTCGCTGAATCAAAAGAGTTATATTACCCTGTCGATTTTGCTTCAGCAGGCTCTAGCCAAATGGGCGGTAATATCGGCACCAATGCTGGTGGTATCAAAGTCATTCGCTATGGCATGACTCGTCAATGGATCATGGGTCTGACCGTCGTCACGGGTAAAGGTGATATCTTGCACCTCAATCGCGGTATGGTAAAGAACGCTACTGGCTACGACTTGCGTCAATTGTTCATCGGTAGTGAAGGCACGCTTGGCCTCGTCACCCATGCGCAAATCAAGCTTGAGCGACAGCCACAAGACTTAAACGTTATGGTGCTTGGTATGGACAGCTTTAATGATGTCATGAATGTACTCTCTGCCTTTCAAGCACAGATTGATCTGACTGCGTTTGAGTTCTTTGATGACGTGGCAATTGATAAGCTGATGGCACATGGTCAAGTACAAGAGCCGTTTGAATCACGTACCAAGTTTTATACCCTACTAGAGTTCGAAGCGCCTTATGAGCCTATCATGGATAAGGCCATGGCTATATTTGAGCACTGTATGGAGCAAGGCTGGGTCGTCGATGGTGTGATGAGCCAAAGCTTGGCACAAGCGACTGAGCTGTGGAAACTGCGTGAATACATCTCAGAGACCATCTCAGTGTTTACGCCTTATAAGAATGATGTCTCTGTACTGATTAGTCATGTGCCTCATTTTATCGAAGAGATCGACAGTATTGTGAGCACTAACTATCCAGATTTTGAAGTCTGCTGGTTCGGTCATATCGGCGATGGCAACTTGCACCTTAATATCTTGAAACCTGAGAACATGAGCAAGGATGATTTCTTTGCAGAGTGTCAGGTGGTGAATAAACACGTGTTTGAAACCGTACAAAAATACGGCGGTTCAGTATCTGCTGAGCATGGCGTAGGTATGACAAAAAAGCCTTATCTACAATATAGTCGCAGCGAAACTGAGATCAATTACTTGCGAGACATCAAAAGAGTCTTTGATCCAAATAACATTATGAACCGTGGTAAGATTTTTGATATGTAAGCATTAGAGTTCACAAATATACTCCAATGCTTTGTCACAAAAAAGACGCTAAACCATCAGGCTTAGCGTCTTTTTTGCGGCTAATATCTATCGTTTATAAATATAACAGTATCAGCGCGACGACCAGCAACACACTTAAAAACCCTTGAATGATCAAAAATGCCTGATGCGGTGCTGCAATATGGCGAAACATGTTACCCAATGCATTGTAAGTGATGCCTGCCGCTTTGATATGCGGTGGACTATCAAAGGTTTTGATTGTTTGCAAAAACCGCTCTGTACGATCAGATGACCAACCGTGCGGTGCAAATGGCAAAAACGGCGACAGCTGTGCTGCTTGTTCTTTGGTAGCAGGCGACCATAGCCAGCGCTCCAAAAACAGTAAACGCATACGCCAATCAGTAAAGCTACGATGATTGATCACCTCCAGCAACAATACTTCGATGTTTTTGTGACGACTGTCCGCAAATATACGCTCTTTGAGCGCAAATACGTGTCTTTTCTCACCTTCGATACACTGTAAAAAATGACCATTGCCATAGCATAAAGTACCGGTAATACCGTGCTGCTCGTTGTAATTACGAGCATGTCCTTCTACTTCATCAAAAATAGAAGTATTCAGGCGTGAGCTGATGGTCAATGTACTCACATAAACCAGCTGGACCAGTGCTGATTCTTCTATATCTTCCCATCTCTTGATTCTATTGCTACGATTTGAGGGCATAATAAAACAATCCTAAAAGCCGATAAATTAAATACGGCTGCGATAAATACGGCTAAATGAAACAAGCAAAACGATACTATGCCTGAAGTAAATAAAGGTACTGACTCACACAAACGTAGCAAATAGTTACTACGTAGGACTATTATTACCTCTGCAGCTTGCTATCATAGCAAGCAAAATGAAGGGTACTGATAGATATTACTTAGATTATGTATTTATATAATAAATAGCAAAACAATCACCGTTATGAAAGCATTGTATGATTATGTTTTTTCGCTATTGATAATGCGATAAAGATCACACAGTACAGCATGCAATAGTTACTACCGTTTACTGCTCTATAGTAGCCAAAATAAACCTTAAATATACTGAGCAATACGGCATAAGATGTGGCTATAACCCATTGTAAATACGGCAATAAATCATTGTAACGGCTCTGTCTGGTTATTGACATATTTTTATTGGTTTTTTTATAAAAAATTGACAGAATACAGTTTTTAATACCTTTATCTTAGACGTACTCAAATTTAGTAGAGACTTAATACAGGAATATTATGAGCAAAATTGAAAAGCTAGACGACTTTCATCTTACGATCGCTGAGATTAAGAAAAAAGACTACCCACAACTAAAAGCATTAATGGATCGGGTCTATGTCAACTTAGGCGGTGCATGGTCAAAGACAACCATTCATACTTTGATTGATGCTTTTCCTGAAGGTCAGATTGCCTTGTTTGACCATGACCAATTGATCGGTATCGTGCTCTCGATGCGTGTCGATTATGCAAAGTTCTCTAACCCGCACACCTATGATGATTTGATTGGGCAAAAAGAAATTATCAGAGACAACCCTGAAGGTGACGCAATTTACGGTTTGGACGCGCTGATTGATCCTGATTATCGTGGCTATCGCCTAGGTCGCCGTCTTTATGATGCTCGTAAAGAGCTGTGTCGTCAGTTGAATTTTCGCTCTATCCTTGCCGGTGGCCGTATTCCTAATTACCACAATCATAAAGACCTGACCCCAGGCGAGTACATCGATGCGGTCGAAAGCCGCGAAATTCATGATTCAGCGCTGTCTTTTCAGTTATCAAATGGCTTTATTGTCAAACGTATCTTGACCGCTTATCTACCAGACGATAAGCAATCAAAAGGCTTTGCTACCTTGCTCGAGTGGGCCAACATCTATTATGAGCCTAAAGACTACAAACCCAACACACGCAAATCTGAAGTACGTATTGGCGGTATTCAGTGGCAGATGCGTGAAGTTGAATCTCCTGAAGAGCTCCTACAACAGGTTGAATTCTTTGTCGATATCATGGCTGATTACAACTCAGACTTCGCGTGCTTGCCTGAATTTTTCAATGCACCATTGATGGGGCTATGTGAAGAAACGGATCAGAATATCGCCATTCGCTTTTTGGCGGGTTATACCGAGTGGTTCAAAAATGAGATTTCGCACTTAGCGGTCAGTTATAACGTCAATGTGATTACAGGCTCTATGCCGTACTTGGATGAAGACGATACGCTATACAACGTCAGCTACTTGTGTCGCCGCGATGGTACAGTTGAAGAGCAGCGTAAGATCCACATTACCCCGCATGAGCGTAGCGCTTGGGTCATCGAAGGTGGTGATGAAGTCAAAGTGTTTGACACAGATGCTGGGCGCATCGGTATCTTGGTCTGCTACGACGTTGAGTTCCCTGAACTTGCGCGCCTATTAGCACTTGATGATATGGATATTTTATTCGTACCTTTCTGGACAGACACCAAAAACGGCTATCTGCGTGTACGTCATTGTGCCCAAGCGCGTGCGATCGAGAACGAATGCTATGTCATGATTTGCGGCTCGGTAGGCAACTTGCCACAAGTAGAGAGCTTGGATATTCAGTACGCTCAGTCGTCAATTTTTTCACCGTCAGATTTTGCGTTCCCGCATGATGCGATTATGGCAGAAACCACGGCCAATACGGAGATGGTATTCTTCTCTGATGTAAACTTAGACAAACTTACTCATGTCCGCCATGAAGGTTCAGTACATAACTTGATTGATCGCCGTGATGACTTGTTTAGCTTAAAATGGAAACGTAAATCCAAAGTTCCAGCGAGCAAATTAACTGATGAGCAGCGCCGTGAAAACTCAGGTAGCGTACTCATCGGTGATCCGCTACAAAACCGCGCGCAAAAGCCATAATAGGTTGACGTAGCGCACTTATAGTAGACTTTATAAATAATACGGCTGATTTTCAGCCGTTTATTTTTATCTACTATCTACTCACTCATTTATTAAATAGACTTGTCTAAACCAAAAAGCTGACGTAATGACAATTGATACTATGCATCAAGAAGTTAAGCATCAAGAAGTAAACTCTGCCAAGACAACAAAGCAAAAGATATTATCTATCCTAAAAACGGTCGTGATATATGGCTTGATGTTCGCGGTCATCTATACAGCGGTCAACTGGTGGCGACAACCAGTCATGCCAGCCAGTCCGCAATTGCAACTGACTGATTATCAGGGAGAGACTATTGATCTGGCTGAGTTGAGTTATGAACAGCCGACACTAGTATACTTCTGGGGTACATGGTGTTCAGTCTGTAGTTTTACTTCACCTACCATCAACAAGCTAGCGGCAGATAATTATCCTGTTGTCACTATCGCTGTCCAGTCAGGCTCTGATCTGGACTTACATAGCTACCTTGATGAAAACGATTTTAGTTTTAGGACGATAAATGATCAAGAGGGCGATATCTTTGACGATTGGCAAGGGCAAGTTACCCCATCATATGTGGTGTTAGAAAATGGCAAAATGACGCAAGGACTGACTGGCATACAGCCATTATGGTCGTTGAAGCTACGCTTATGGCTCGCCTCTGTTTTTTAGCGACTGAACCTGACTTTTTTAAAAATCATTTCAAAAAGAGGTCATCGTTATACTCTCATCAACGACATATAACGTAGATAAACGATTGATATTGATCAAAACGAGGATGAAATTGCTCAGCTCTTTTTACCCTACCCTTTTTGTCATATAATAGCTGCCGATCTAAATATTTTTTCCTATTATTTATACAAGCATATTTTATGTTGCAATCGTCTCATTACCATTTATTATTGACATAACTATTTATGGGCTAATGAGCGATAATGGGTATTTACTGATATGACGGTTGATAAACCGACTATCATGAGCAATATACCTACTATTCGTAATTAAGCATTATCAATACCGCGTGACCCTCAGTATTATATTGAACCACACTGAATTGAACCACACTGAAAATCGAGCCTTGTAGCCGGTTTTGAACCGACACACAAACCTACCTTTTAAAAAGATATCTTCTATGACTGATAAAAGCACTGATACCCCAAGCCAAGATTACAAAGATACGCTAAACCTTGCGGACACGCCATTTGCGATGCGTGCGAACCTTGCCAAACGCGAGCCAGATTGGTTGGCTGCTTGGGAAGCAGATGACGTGTACGGTAAAATTCGTCAGGCACGTAAGGGTGCGACCAAGTATATTTTGCACGATGGCCCTCCGTATGCCAACGGTCAGATTCATTTGGGTCATGCAGTTAATAAAGTGTTAAAGGACATTATTGTAAAATCAAAAACGCTATCAGGATTTGATGCGCCTTACGTCCCTGGTTGGGATTGCCATGGTCTGCCGATCGAACAAAAGGTCGAAGCCAAAGTTGGTAAAGTGGGTAAAAAAGTCTCAGCAACTGAGTTTCGCGGTCTATGCCGCGAGTATGCGAGCACGCAGATTGAACTGCAAAAGGTAGACTTTAAGCGTTTAGGGGTATTTGGTGATTGGGACAACCCTTATCTAACCATGAACTTCGCGCAGGAAGCCAATATCGTACGCGCGCTTGCCAAAATCTATGACAATGGTCATGTGACTCGCGGTATGAAGCCAGTCAACTGGTGCTTGGACTGTAGCTCAGCTCTTGCAGAAGCTGAAGTAGAATACCAAGACAAAGTGTCTGACGCGATCTATGTCAGTTTCGATGTACTTGATACGGACAAAGTAGCCGCACTGGCAGATATCGCAGATAACATCGCTGCGGTTATTTGGACGACCACGCCGTGGACACTACCTGCTAACCAAGCAATCTCAGTCCATCCTGAGCATAACTATAGTGTCGTTGCGACTTTAAGGGGCAACTTGCTACTCGCTGCTGATCTGGTTGAAACTGCATTGAGTGAGCTTAAACTAGACAACAACGGTATCTTAGCAACTGTTTCAGGTAGTGAGCTTGAAGGCCTACGTGCTCAGCATCCACTGATTGAAGACCGTCAAGTGCCACTCATCTTGGGCGATCATGTCACTACCGATAGTGGTACTGGTCTGGTACATACCGCACCTGGTCATGGTTTGGACGATTATATCGTGGGTCTAAAATATAACTTACCTGTTGAAAACCCAGTAGGCGGTACGGGCGTTTATTTAGATAGCGCAGCGGTATTTGCAGGTGAGCACATCTATAAAGCCAATCCAAAAATCATCGCTGCTCTACATGACAATGGTCACTTAGTCAGCCATACTAAAATCGAGCACAGCTATCCGCATTGCTGGCGTCATAAGTCGCCAATTATTTTCCGTGCAACCCCGCAGTGGTTTATCAATATGGAAACCCAGGGTCTGCGTGCTCGCGCGCTTGCTGATATCCCGTCAGTGAACTGGACACCAGCATGGGGACAGAACCGCATCGAGGCGATGATGAATGGTCGTCCTGACTGGTGTATCTCACGTCAGCGTACGTGGGGCGTGCCAATTACGTTCTTTACGCACAAAGAAACAGGCGAGCTGCACCCAAACACGCTTGAACTGATGGAAACTGCCGCACAAAAAATCGCTGAGGGCGGTGTTGAGGCTTGGTTTGATGCCAGCTGTGAGGACTTCTTAGGCAATGAAGCGGCTGACTATGACAAAGCAACGGATACGTTGGACGTGTGGTTCGATTCGGGCACGACGCATTTTGCGGTACTTGACCAGCGCGATGAGCTGACCAATCCAGCTGATATGTATCTAGAAGGCTCTGACCAACATCGCGGTTGGTTCCAGACCTCTCTACTGACCTCAGAAGCCATATATGAGCGTCCACCGTTCAAACAAGTATTGACCCATGGTTTTGTGGTTGATGAAAACGGTCGTAAGATGAGTAAGTCATTGGGCAACATCATCACCCCGCAAGAAGAGATCAATAAAACGGGCGCTGACATGCTGCGTCTGTGGATTGCATCGAGTGATTATCGTTATGAGATGAGCGCTGGTAAAGCATCATTTAAAGGGGCAATAGATCAATATCGCCGTATCCGTAATACTCTGCGTTTCTTACTTGCCAATACCGATGACTTCGATCCAGCTACTGACAGCATTGATATCAATGAGTTGGTTAGCCTTGATAAATTCATCATTGAGCGTGCGCAAACTGTACAAGCGCAAATCATTAGCGCTTACGATGCGATGGACTTTCACCAAGTCACGCAGCACGTAACGGCGTTCTGCTCGCAAGACTTGGGTAGTTTCTATCTAGATATCATCAAGGATCGCCAGTACACCACGCAGGCAGATGGTCAGCCTCGTCGCTCTGCGCAGACGGCTATCTACCATATTACTCATGCGCTGATTCGCTGGATTACCCCAATCTTGTCATTCACGGCGCAAGAGGCTTGGGAAGTGCTGAACCAACGTGATGCGGATAAAGGCGGCTATGTATTCACTCAAGAGTGGTATGAGTTCCCAGCGTTTGAGCTAAGTGCTATCAGCAAAGATGACTGGCAGCGCATCATGTTCGCAAAAGACATGGTGAACAAACATATCGAAACTGCACGTGGCGAAAAAATCATCAATGCCAACTTGTCTGCCGACGTGAGTCTATACGCTGACGGTGCAATGTATGAAAGCCTAGCTAAGCTTGATGAAGAGCTTCGTTTTGTACTAATTACTAGTAACGCTGCACTAAAGCCAATGAGCGAAGCACCTGCTGATAGCATCGCACCTGCTGATAGCATCGCACAGACAGCAGAAGCAACCGATACCAATACCGAAGAGGCTGTCGATTTAGTAGTGCAAGTAAGCGCGGCTACTGGTACTAAGTGCGTACGCTGCTGGCACATTCGTGATGACATCGGTACAGATAGCGCACACCCTGAACTATGCGCGCGCTGCGTGACCAACGTCAGTGGTGCTGGCGAGGTACGTCATTATGCCTAACCCAACGGATTCACCTGAAAGCCAGCATGACCAGCAGCCGCAGATTGAGATTGACCATTCGCCTAAGCCTGCTCATGCGACCACAGGTAGCTCGACCACACCTAGAAGTCGCCTGACCAAATCAACAAATAGGACACCAAAGCTGGTGGCCAATGGCAGTCGTGCTCTTGTATGGTATGCGCTGGCGATAGTTATCGTCATTATCGATCAATGGACCAAATGGCTGGCGGAAACCAAACTGACCTTTCACGATCCAGTGCCAGTGATTGAGCCATTTCTCAATTGGACACTCGCTTATAATTACGGTGCGGCATTTAGCTTTTTGGCAGATGCGGGCGGTTGGCAGAAGTGGTTTTTTTCGGGACTGGCATTACTTATGTCACTGGTCTTAATTGTTTATCTGATTAAAGCACCGCGCAAAGCCACTTTGCTATCTGTCGGTCTGGCTTTAGTGTTGGGAGGGGCAATTGGTAACCTCATCGATCGTCTATTACATGGTCATGTGATTGATTTTATCCATGTACATTATGCTGATGTTTGGCATTATCCAATTTTTAATATCGCGGATATTGGTATCTCTATCGGTGTTGTACTGATTATCATTGATATGCTGTTTTTGGAAAAAAAGCGTGAAATGCCACGGTCATAAACGTATGTAGCTAGAGATGTTAATTCGATTTATAAATTAAAAAGGTGGGTTACGCAGTCGTAACCCACCTTTTTTTGTCTATCGTTTTAGTGCTTTCGTCATACACGTAGCAATACTGCTAATCGTGAATGCTATTATTTATAGCAACTTTGATAGTAAATCAGTCAAAGTCTCTAAGCCACCACCTGCTAATAAAAACAATAACCCTGCCATGTTCACAATGACTGTCAAATAATAGGTGACGCGAAACTCAGGCTTTTGTGATTTGTGACGTAGATACGTCTGAGCCAATAGCGCGCCTACCCAACCACCAAGCGCGCTCAGCACGTGCAAGGTTGACTCGGGCGTACGCCAGTCGCCGCTTTGCGCGGCCGCCTTATCTTTGGCATACATGCCATAAGTAATAACCCCTAATGCGACGTACCAGCCGACCACCAGCCAGCTAAGTTTATCTGTCGCTGCTAATAAGGCTAAGACACCATAAAAGGCAATGCCAAGGAACGAGCGTTTCTTCTGTCCTGCTTCAAACTCTGCTTGATGGTTACGCTTCTGATTGCGCTGACGGATCTGCTGGTTCTTTTGCGCCATTTTTTGCTGTACAAATCCAAGCTCCTGTACTTGCTTGGCTTGCCTGCGCCCTTGCTCATCTTGTCCAATACTAAAGACCACTGCCTGGCCAACATCGGGACGGCGCTGCGCTCTAAATTCACTCACATGAAAGAAAACAGACTCACCTGTCTCAGTTTCAATGAAGCCAAAACCTTTATCGTCCTGCCATTTTTTGACAGTGCCTTGTTGTTTATTCACCACCGACACCTCATATCTTTTAGAATTGCCAATTATAGTACACCATATGCGTTACATTATTGACGCTTACATCTGGCCTTAGATGGCTTATTATTTCTTACACTATAATGGTCTAATTAAAAACACTGCAATCAAACGCGTTATTATCTATTCATTTATTCTAGCAACAGATGGCTTTTTATTATGACTCAATCTCAATTTATTAATCCAAACGAAGACACTCGTATCGCTTACGGTAGCCTTGTAAAGCTACACTTCGAAGTGTCATTAGAAAACGGCACCATCATCGACTCGACCTTTAATCGAGATGCGCCTGTGTCATTGACTATCGGTGATGAGAGCTTGTTGCCTGGTTTTGAGCAAGTGCTGATGAACCTACGCGCTGGTGACACTCGTACTGCGCACCTTGAACCAGAGCAAGCGTTTGGCGAATGGAATCCTGAAAACATCCAACACTTTAGCCGTACTCAGTTTGCCCTCGTCGCTGACAATCCAGAGATTGGTATGATGGTTGAGTTCGAAGACAAAGGCAAAAACACCCTACCCGGTACGATCAGCGCTATCGATGAGGACCAAGTCGAAGTAGACTTCAACCATCCACTGGCAGGACAAGATGTTCTGTTTAAAGTAAAAGTCTTTAAGGTCACACCGCCTGGTGTTACTGGTATCCAATTGATGTAAACATCAATAAGTACAACCCTTCTAAAAATAAATATCGATAAAAAACAGTCAAAAAGGAGACTTGCATGCAGTATCAAACATTACCGCAACTCGATGAAAAAGTATCTAAGATCTGTCTAGGTACGATGACTTGGGGTCAGCAAAACAATGAAGCTGAGGCTCATGAGCAAATGGACATGGCACTCTCTGAGGGTGTGAACTTTTGGGATACTGCCGAGATGTATCCGTCACCACCAGACAAAGACAAACAGGGTGATACCGAGCGATTCATGGGTACTTGGTTTGACAAGACCAAACAGCGTGACAAAGTTGTTCTTGCTAGCAAAATATCACCCATGGATTTTTTGCGTGATGGTCAAACGCGCTTTAACGCGCAGCATATCAGTAGCGCTATTGACGGCAACCTTGAGCGCCTACAAACTGATTATATCGATATCTATCAGCTACACTGGCCTGAGCGTAAAACAAATTTTTTTGGTCAGCGCGGCTATACAGAAGACATGGCAGCGCAGTCATTAGATGACTTAACGCCATTTTTAGAGACTATTCAGGCGCTGAATGACGAGATCAAAAAAGGTCGCATTCGTGCTTATGGCTTGTCTAACGATACCGCATGGGGTCTCATGCGCTACTTATGGGAAGCGGATAAAAACGGCTTGATTGCCCCCATTACCGTACAAAACCCATATAGTTTGTTGAACCGGTTGTATGAAGTTAATATGGCTGAGATTGCGCATCGTGAGAATGTTGGTCTACTCGCGTATTCACCGCTTGGTTTTGGTGTGTTGTCTGGTAAATACCTCGATGGCAAACGTCCAGCTGGTGCGCGCCTGACGATGTATGAGCGTTTTGGGCGTTATGTGAATGAGCAGGCCAAATCAGCCACTGAGCAATATGCCAAGATAGCCGCTGAGGCAGGTCTAGATATGGCACAGATGTCATTAGCCTTTGTGAACTCTCGCCACTTTGTCACCAGTAACATCATTGGCGCCACGACGACCGAACAGCTCAAATCAAACATCGATAGTGTCAATGTAGAGCTGACAGTAGATGTGTTAGAGGCTATTGAAGCAGTACATGCGCAGCAGCCTAATCCCTCACCATAGCTCGTTAGAGAACATAAGTGCTGATAGCGTTTACTGCATGATATTGTATTCAGCCTATCAGCACTAACACAAAAAAAGGCGCAAATCGTAGTCATATGGCTCGCGGTTTGCGCCTTTTTATTGGCTAGACTGTGTTATAAGCACTACAAGCGCTCGCTACTACAAACCATCAGTCCTGCACTGGTGTGTTAAGGACTCTTGAATGCAGCTCTGCTAAGCCTTCTTGCATACGTGCCTGCAATACATTGGTCAGCTCACTTTTAGTACAGCCTTTTGGATCGATCGGTGCTAATGGTAAGACATAAGCTGTGACATCTTTGCTATCGAGCACTTTTTTCATGCTCTCTTTCATGGTCAGTTTGCCATAGTATGGTAGTGCGTCACTCAAGGTGCACTCTTTATCAACATAAGCGATGATGATTGGTCTGATAGGCACATCAGCGTCTATGGCTGATTGTAGGAGTGTCCCATGAATGCGCTTGATTTTTTTTCCACTGGTTGTGGTCGCTTCAGGGAAAAACACCACCGAAAAACCTTTGGCTAAGAAATCAGCAATCTGTGATGACACTGAGCCTGCATCACCGGAACCACGCTCAATGAAAAGCGTCCCTGCGGCGTGAGCAAGCTTACCAAATACAGGCCACTCACCAATCTCAGCTTTGGACAAAAAGAATGCTGGACTTACCGTGCCAACAACAGGGATATCCATCCATGAGACATGGTTCGATACCCATAACCCGTGAAGCTGCTCTACAGGCTCAACTTCAACTACTTTTACCCCAAACGAGCCTACCATCTTGCGACAAAACGTCTGAATATAGCGTGGTAGTTTTTCGCGTGGTGGCTGCTTAAATGCACCGATACGCTGTGCCGCACGTAAACCGCCGACCATGGTCGTGGTCATACCAGCGATTTGCTTGCCACGGCCCAACTGTCGTCTGAGTGAAAAGCTTGATTTAGCTTGGCTCATCTGCGCCCTCATGATTAAATAACGGGTGTTTAATAGTCAAAAAACGAGCCCAGTATAGCAAAGTTCGCACGCTCAGTGATAGCTTGTTCACTCAGTGAGTGTTTACTTTTATAAAAATGGGCAATAAAGCCGCGTTATAAACATTTATCCACAGCAAACGCTGTAACATAAAACTATCGCTAATTATGCTAATGCCCTTTAATATCAAGTGATTCGACCACATATAGAAAACCATATAAACGCTACGATAAGGCTTACTAAGCTGATGATAGCGAGACATTTACTTTATTAAATAGGTGATACTCTTTGGATTATTTTGAAAGACATGAAGGTGGCGAGCGCGCCATTTTAGTACATTTAGACATTCGCCAAATTCAAGATCCTGACGATCTGGGTGAATTTGAGCTATTGGCTGATTCGGCAGGTGCCGATCGTTTGGCACTGGTTACGGGCTCACGCTCACGTCCTGATGCCAAGTACTTCGTCGGTAGCGGCAAAGCAGAAGAAATCGCGGAAATGGTACGCGAGCACGATGCCGATATCGTACTGTTTAACCACAGCTTGTCTCCTTCACAGGAGCGTAATATCGAAGCGCTAGTGAAGTGTCGCGTGTTGGATCGTACGGGTTTGATTTTGGATATTTTTGCACAGCGTGCCCGTACCTACGAAGGTAAGCTGCAAGTAGAGTTGGCGCAGCTCAACCACCTATCAACCCGTCTGGTACGTGGTTGGACGCATTTGGAGCGTCAAAAAGGTGGTATTGGTCTGCGTGGACCTGGTGAGACCCAGCTTGAGACCGATCGCCGTCTACTACAGACTCGTGTCAATCAGCTCAAAAGCAAACTAGAAAAAGTTCGTCAAACCCGCGCACAGGGCCGTGCGCGTCGACAAAAATCTGATGTGCCGACTATCTCACTGGTCGGCTATACCAATGCGGGTAAATCGACGTTGTTCAACCGCCTGGTCGATGAAAATATCTACGCTGCTGATAAGCTATTTGCCACACTAGATCCGACGCTACGCCGTTTAGACTGGCAAGGTGTTGGTCGCGTGGTACTGGTCGATACTGTTGGTTTCGTCCGTCATCTACCACATGAGCTGGTTGAGTCTTTCCATGCAACATTAGAGGAGACGCTAGAGGCGGACTTATTGTTGCATGTTATCGACTCCTCAAGTGAAGACATGCATGAGCAAATTCAGGCAGTCAAAGAAGTATTGGCAGAGATCGACAACGATGTGCCTGTGCTCAATGTCTATAACAAGATCGACCTGACTGATGAGCCTGCCCATATCGGCTATGCGAGTGAAGGACAGCCAAACCGCGTCTATGTCTCTTCTAGAGAGAACCTCGGTATGGAAGGGCTGACACTTGCGGTACAGCAATTGCTTACTGGTAAGCTGACTACGTTTGATTTGACCTTGCCGTATGATGCTGGACAGTTCAAAAACACTTTGTATGAGCTGGGCGTTATCTTAGAAGAAAGCTATGACGATACTGGGCGTGAGTGTCTTACTATTCGCCTGCCAAGTGATCGTTTGCAACAGCTACTCGGTCAAGCCAACCTAAAACCAATAGATGTGTTACCACTTGCCCAAGCCACACTATTGATGCCGGTACTCGAGGAATTCGAGAAGGTAGACGATATTGAAGAGCCGACGATGACAGAAGCCGAAGAAAAGGCGTTTGACGAGTTTGATGCGCTGAGCTCTGAAGCGATAGATTCAGAAAAATAACCCATTATCCTGATAAGGCTACTGATTATTGGGTGATACCAGATAGTACTTAGTATATAGTTCAATCATAAATGGACGGTATCAATCGATATCGTCCATTTTTTTGGATATACATTGCTATTGCTTGTACGCTTTATTAGTTGGCTCACTCTCTATATAATCGCCTGTTATACATTCAACAAATATTGATAGATAGCATCAGCTAGCCAAAAGCCAGAATCTCAAAATTATCGGTGTTCACAACACCACTCTCTCTATAGTATTCTTGATGCTATTACTTACTCGCTTTTGCATATAGTCTATCTATATCTGACTTGGCCACACTACTTATGAAGCCTACTCAATCCTTACATATACCGCTGTGGCTTGCGTTAATTCTAACGCTAACCATTGTTATCACTGTTCGTGAAACTGCTGTCATTCTCTGTCAAATGGCTGGCATCGAAAAAGCCGCCAACATCGTGGGATTGGTCGCAATGTTTGTGATCTTGATGGTATGGCGCCTGAGCAAGGGGTTACCCAACTGGATGACTAGAGCAAGTAACACCTTGCTAGTCGATAGTGGCTTCGCTTTTTTGCCCGTTTCTGCGGGTGCAGGCTTGTTGTTATTTGCGTTAGGAGATGAGCTATGGGGTGTGATGATAACGATGCTGATCAGTACACTCATACCACTGTGGGGACTTGCGATACTAGCCAACCGTTGGTTAAATCAAGATGCCAATACTGATAGTGTGACCACTAATGAGCAAAAGGGACAGCAGTGAGCTGCGGAGAGATATTATGACTTTTGACAGCGTATTGATGGCGACCCTAGCGGCTGTACTCCTAACTTTAATAGCACACGTGACTGCTCGTGTCTTGGCGCGTAAATTGACTTGGTTACCGATGGTCATTACCGCACTCGTTCTCGTACTGGTCTTCTTGTTTGTATTGCAATGGGACTACAATAGTTACTATAGCGCAGCCAAGCCCGTATTCGATCATCTCTTGGGATATGTCACTGTATTATTGGCCGTGCCGCTAGCAGCGATGAATTTTAAGGGACTGCCAATTAAAAAACTGTCTATAATCGTTACGATTGCTAGCGTCGTTGGTGCGCTACTGCCCATGTCGTTGGCTTATCTGTTTTCACTCAGCCATGACACCATACTTGCATTCGCTACCCGCTCTGTGACCACACCTATTGGACTCAGTGTCGCAGATTTAATCAAAGCACCACTGGCAATGGCTAACCTAATTATCATCGTCTCAGGTCTGATAGGTGGTACGGTCGCGCGCTTTTTGTTCCGCGGTATCAATGACGACCGTGCTAAAGGTCTAGCACTGGGGTTAGCGGCTCACGCGTTTGGTACAGTAGAAGCTTGGCAAATCAGTCATACAGCAGGACGTTATGCTGCCTTTGGACTGGCTGTTAATGGTCTGGTTACTGCTGTCTGGGTACCTGTATTCATCAGTGCACTCAGTGTTTAGAGCTTTTTGGCTACTGGCTACTCGTTCTAATAACTGACTCTAACAACTGGTCGACAGCTTTGTCGTTATTTTTCACCGTTGCTGAACACGATTTTGATCTTTGTATTTGTGGCAACCTCTGTTCTAAGCACTGTTTTTAATTTTTGACACTACCTGACCTAAATACTATTTCTGAGCATTATTTTTAAACATTGTCATCATGATTAAACTTTAGAGCGTTAAGATGCTGCATTCACTTCGAAATAGACTGTAAGCGATTAGAAATCGCATGATATGAGGGTTTCGCTGGGAAGTCTCTAAACTTATAGCGTGGTACGCACCTTACATTACACGATGGTAAAAACTTGATTTTACAACTTATTTTTCCAATCTGATACGGCAAAAAGTTATTATATGTTATAGTAAGCAACTATTATTTTTTGTATCTATTGCAAGTGGTTCTTATTAGACGTGGTATCCGCTGAGTAGCTATGTTCATGATGAGCTACAAAATCCGGCATTACTGATAACCGCTTAAACGCATAAAACAACGCGTCTATAGTCAAAACAATTTGCCATTATTCGATGAAAAGTGATAACACTATGATAAATACTGCTACTTTGATTACTCGCTGTTTGTCTCCTATTTTATTAAGTGCACTTGCTCTGTCTAGTTTTTCTGTTGCTGCCAATGCTGGCAATATGTATATCTACAAAGACAAGGGTGGGCAAGTATTACTGACCAACGTAAACCCTAGTGGAAATTTTGATAAATTTACGAAAAAAGTAAAAGTCACTTATTATAAAGACTCTAAAACGTATGATAGTAGCAGTAGCAGCAATAGTTATGGCAGCAGCGCTGCTAGCAATAGCGGCAGTCGCAATGCTTATGACAGCTACATTCGCGCCTCTGCTGAACGTCATGGCGTAGATCCAGGCTTGATGAAAGCAATGATGCATACCGAATCTGCTTTTAATCCTAATGCCCGCTCGCCAGTAGGTGCTCAAGGCCTCATGCAGTTGATGCCTGCCACAGCCCGCCGGTTCAAAGTAAGTAACCCTTGGAACCCTGCTGATAATATCGAAGGCTCTGCCAAATATATCGCTTGGCTCATGCGCCGCTTCAACAACAACGTTGAGTATGCCATAGCAGGCTACAACGCTGGCGAAGGCAATGTTGATAAATACGGCGGTATTCCTCCATTTAAAGAAACTCGTAACTATGTTCAAAAGGTTATGAGCCGCTATCATAGCCTGTATAAAAATGATGCAGGTCTATCTGGTGCAAGCATCAATGCTAGTAATCAGACAGGCAGCACCATTACAGGTAACGGTCTACAAAACGTCAGTTACGGTACCAGTAGTAATGTGAATAGTGCCAGCTACGCCAACTCAGCTTATGATGCTTTGCGCTAAAACAAGTTTACATGCTATTAGGCCTAGGCATTATTAGCTCTAAAGACTTTTTAAATAAACATTCTCTAACTAAGAACTCACTAACTAGACACCCACTAAATATTAAGACACAAAAAAGCCCGTTAAAAGACTAACGGGCTTTTTTGTGCTTGGATGCTCTACTCTAGATTAAAGCAAAAAGTAGAGCCAAGCTGCGGGTGCTCATTGAGCACCCGCAGCCTTGTCCAATATACGTCGTGCTTACTTGTTAGCAGCCTGAGTTGCAGCAACTTCAGCAGCGAAGTCTTCTTGCTTCTTCTCGATGCCTTCGCCAACTTCTAGACGTTTGAAACCAAGTACTTTTACGCCTTCAGCTTTTAGTACGTCACCAACTTTTTTCTCATTGTCCATAACGTATGGCTGACGCAGTAAAGTAACTTCGTCTAGGTACTTACGTAGGCCACCTTCGATCATTTTTTCAATGATGTTGTCAGGCTTGCCAGATTCTTTTGCTTTTGCTTCGATGATGTCTTTTTCGCGTGCTAGTACGTCGGCCGCAACATCTTCGTCATCTACAGCAACAGGGTTGAACGCTGCAATGTGCATTGCCAAGTTCTTACCAGTATCAGCATCACCGCCTTCATAAGACACAACAACACCGATACGTAGACCATGACGGTACGATGCAATGTTTGCGCCTTCAAGCGTTTCAACGCGGCGAATCTGGATGTTTTCACCAATTTTTTGTACTAGTGATACACGTGCTTCTTCTACAGTTTGGCCATCGCCATAAGGCAATGCAGAGATAGCAGCAACGTCAGTGACGTTGTTCTCTAGTGCAAGGTTAGCTACTTTTTCTGCAAATGCAGTGAAGCTATCATCTTTTGCAACGAAGTCAGTTTGGCAGTTAACTTCTAACAAGAATGCTTTACCTTCGCCTTGAGCGATGATGATAGCGCCGTCAGCTGCGATGTTGCCCGCTTTTTTAGCTGCTTTTGCTTGACCAGATTTACGTAGGTTATCAATGGCAACTTCAACATCACCGTTTGATTCTTCTAACGCTTTTTTACATTCCATCATGCCAAGACCAGTACGGTCACGCAATTCTTTTACCATTTTGGCAGATACTTTTACTTCTGTCATAAGAGTCACCTTAGTATAGTTATTTATAGGAGCACTGTACTTCTAAGTGCTGTATTTCTATTCGATATCTTGGTATTACTTAAAATCTAGCAGACAGCTCGTTTTGAACGATTACTAATATAGCCGTAGTTGATGTCAAAAAAATAACATCTCTACAGTACAGCGATATAGCCAGTAGGAACGATAATACTCGCCCGATAGCGACTCGCTGATACACATGGTGTTATTAATAAGGCTTTATTCAATAACAAGGCATGACGAGTAAAACTACATCATGCCTATTATGAGCTTATACGCTGTTCAACGTATTATATGAATACTGATAAACGTGTTATCAAGGTATCCTTACAACGTTGAAATTTTTGATTCTATTACTTACTCTGCTGGAGTAGCAGCTTCTTCTGCAGCTGGTGCTTCTTCAGTAGCAGCAGGTGCTTGTTCAGCTTTACCGCCAGCTTGAGTTTGTGCGTATTCTTTACCAGCGATGATAGCATCAGCCATAGAAGTTACGTACAAAGTCACAGCACGGATAGCATCATCGTTAGCTGGGATGATGTAATCAACGTTGTCTGGGCTAGAGTTAGTATCAACGATACCGATAACTGGGATACCCAAGTTCTTGGCTTCTTTGATAGCGATCGCTTCATGATCTACGTCTACTACAAAGATAGCGTCAGGTAGGCCGCCCATGTCTTTGATACCGCCTAGTGAACGCTCAAGTTTTTCCATATCGCGAGTACGCTCTAGCGCTTCACGCTTAGTTAGCTTAGCGAAAGTACCGTCTTCTGCTTGCTTTTCTAGCTCTTTTAGACGGTTGATTGACTGGCGTAGAGTTTTCCAGTTAGTCAACATACCACCTAACCAGCGATGGTCAACGTATGGCATGCCAGCGCGAGCAGCTTGCTCACGTACGATACCACTTGCAGCGCGCTTAGTACCAACAAACAATACTTTGTTTTTCTTAGCAGCTAGGCCGTTTACGTAAGTCAACGCTTCGTTGAATGCTTTTACGGTGTGCTCTAAGTTGATGATATGGATCTTGTTACGTGCGCCAAAGATGTATGGACCCATTTTTGGGTTCCAAAAACGTGTTTGGTGACCAAAGTGAGCGCCGGCTTGTAGTAAGTCGCGCATTTCGATTTTGGTTGGGTTCTTTGTAGCCATGAGAATATATCCTATTGGTTGGGTTATGCCTCCACATCACAAAAACAGCCTATTTAGCGACACGCATCTGCTACCGGTTAGTTTTCATTAGTAAAGCACTAACGGTTCACAAATTAATCAAGTCGCCAAACACCCAGCAATTTTTTGCCATGATGTGTGTGTCATTGGTTGGTTTAAAAAAGAAGCTATCATTAGATTCAAGAAACACTCAAATCCAAACTATAAAGCGAATTATAAAAATAGCTGCGCTGTATTTTATCACATAACGCCTTTGAATCTCCAGCTGTTTATTAGTAGCATATCAATAAGATAAAAACAAAATAGAGCGCTAACAAAATAAAAAAAAGCGACACATTGGTATCGCTTTTTTATTATTCATTCAACTGTATAGACGCTACTTTATGCATATATTACGCAATACAGATCCCAATCACTGCTTTATGACCACGCCAAGTGAATGGGGTGATATAGCTTTGGCGGTCTTTTGGCAAGTAAGAGACGCTAGGCGCACTCTCAACGATATGCGGCGGAGAGATAATAAACTCTGAGCCAAACTCTGTACGCGCGTTGCCAGAGATAGTATTGGCCATTTCGCCCAATAAATCTTTCATCATCGTGATTGACGAGTCAGGCTCACCCATCACTCTAATGACTTCGCGCAGCATCACACTTGGCGCACTGACATAGACGCAGCCTTCTAAAGGACCTGATATCTTGATGACGCCGCTATAGTCAAAACCAATCGCGGTCTTGTTACTATTCAAATAAGGGGTATCAATAGCCACTTCTGAGCCATCGATCTGCGAAAAAAACGCATTGATCGAGCTTAGAAACACACCCAGTTTTTCTACTTTAAACATAATATATTAATATCCATCTGTATTACGTGGCAGCAGTACCATTAATCCTGCAGACAAACCACAATCTCGCCAACTTGCGAGTGCCAAGTGATGGGAATGATAAAAGAACGCTCATCGTTCGGCAACACAATACTTTGGGGCGCACCCTTAAATACAAATGGCACAGAGATATGAAACTCTGAACCAAACTCTTTACGTGCATTCCCCGCGATCGTATTGGCAACTTCACCCGCCAAATCAATGTAGTTCTCATCACTCTTATCGGTTTCACCCATGCTATCTAAAATCGAAGACAGTAATTGATGAGTTGCCGAAAAGTACACCACGCCTTTTTGTCCACCTGAAATACCGATAACACCCGTATAATCATGAACTTTTGGCTGTTTGTTTTCTAACAAATAAGGCGTATCAGCAACGAGCTCTTCTCCGCCAAACTGATCAAAGTAATTACTAATAATGCTTAAAAAAATCTGTAACTTTTGTTCTTTCATAATGATCTCTGCTGTAGTCGATGAATGGTGTTAGTCTTGCATCAGCTCATACAAAGACTCGACAAGCTCCTCTTCTGAGAAGGGCTTGCACAAAAAGCCGCTGGCACCCAATGATAGCGCCTCAATACCAGTGGCTTTATCAGACAATGCTGACACCACTAAAATACGTACTTCAGGATCAATCGCAATGATTTTTTCGATACATTCTAGTCCATCCATTTGTGGCATGGTCAGATCCATCGTAATAACATCAGGACGATGGATATTGAATTTTTCGATAGCCTGAACCCCGCTGGTTGCTGTCGCAACTAGCATGAACTGACCTGAATCATACGCGCGTTGAATGCGGTTTCTAATAATATTTGAATCATCAACAATCATTAATTTATGCATAACTTATCTATTACCTTTAATGAAGTGCTTGTCGTCCCTGACAATATCTTTACTGTTGTAGTTAAGCTTTAGGTAATGTAATGACAAACCGTGTCATCTGACCCAGTTCACTGTTTACATTAAGCTTGCCATCATACTCTTTGACTTGCGCTTTGATAATATCAAGTCCAACGCCGCGACCACCATCTTCATCTGCATGCTCTTTGGTTGAGAACCCAGAAGAAAATAACTGCTTGAGCAAATCGCCTTGACTGAGCTGGCTCGCTTCTTCCGCACTAAAACGACCTTCTGCACTCAGCTTATTTCGGATGCTGTCATAGTCGATACCTTGACCATCATCTTGTACAATCAGCACAAAGTCTGAACCGTTATCTTGTACTTCTAAATCAATCGTACCAACGTCAGTCTTGCCCGCTGCTTGGCGAGTGCTTGGTGTTTCGATACCGTGCACGACTGCGTTACGTAGCAATTGAATACTGATTTCTTTGACTGGTTTTGCAAGATGTGCTGGGATGTCAGTTTGCGCCAGTGTATTGCTCTTTAACTGTACTTGCTTACCTTGTCTTGCAGCGATCTCTTTTGCAAACTCACTATAAAAAGACAAACGATCTTCTTCTGTATTACTGTCCAGATCGATGTCTAGACCGCCACCAGTGCTGATATTACCGATTGACTGACTCACTGGCTGACGGGTTGCAGCAACTGGTACGCTATTTGTTGCCACAGCATCATCTGATGTCAACGGCGTGGTGGCTGCTTTTGGCGGTGCTGAACGATTGATACGCTCGCCTAATGTCGCGATAGTGTTTGATAAGCTAAGCAGATCATCTAAATGTACCGCTAGTGGCAAGAAGTCGTTACCAGACAACTGGCTTTGGTTCTGCAGCGCATGTAACTTATCTTCAGCATCCGAGGCAATTTTGGTAAAGCTGTGCAGCTTCAGTGCCGAGGCTTCACCTTTTAAGCTGTGCATCTCGCGATAAATCGCTTTTAGCTTGTTCTCAAGTTCATACTGCGAGCTGCCTGGATTTTTTAAGATGTTGTTCATCTTCTCAATATGCGCTTGGGTATTGCCAATGAATTCGTTGATGATCTTTGGATTTACATTCAAGATAGTCGTCAACATCTCAATCTGCATATCGTTTTGTGAACGCTCTTTTTCTAGACGCTGTTCTAGATAGACGGCATCTGATACATCATTTACGTTGACCAAGATACGCGCGATATCTTTATTATCATATACACGTGAGAATTTAAAATCTAAGAAGCGGTTATCAAGATTTTTATTATCCGACACGTTGTGTAGCATGACTTTATGTAGCGGATTGAGTGAATCAACCAGTTTTTCTTTAACTCGAGGGTTGTATAGCTGTTCAATAAATTGCTGTGTGGTATTTAGGTCTTTATCAGAAATACGACCACGCAATACATTGGTAAAGTTCTCTCCAGCCAATCTATCAGAACCGATAATATTGTTAAGCGCGCGCGAATGCTGCTGTCCAATATTTAGGTCTTTATCAAGCAAGAATAGACCTGTATTTACCGTTTCCATGATCTCTTGCGTCTCGCGACGAGCAGCAAAGGCTTCAGCATCTGTCTCACGCAAGCGGCGTACAAAGAAGAATACGAAGATTAGGAAGTAGGTAAAGATCGCGGCAACACCCAGTATCTGGATAAGACGAATGGTCGTCGCTTGACGCTCTGCGCTATCAAATACGTCTCTTGTCAAACTGTCTAAAGATTCGTTAATGAACAAACTTGATGTTTTTGCCTGTTCAACTGCCTGAGTCAATTCGTCAGCAGAAGGCACCATCACATTATCAGCATCTTTTAGATAGGCTTGAATCTTAGGCTCTAGTGTTGTCCATTGCTCATTGGCAGCAGCAATGTTTGCTTGTGCATTGCTATCAATGTTTGGCAGATCATAACTATTGCCTTGCGTATCTGTGATTGTACCGCCCTGCTGGATTGCAGCAATAGAGCTGGTAATCAGTGCCGTGTTTTCTTCTAGACGACTCAATACTCGTTGTATGTGTGGGGACTTAGTATCCTCACCATAACTACTGTCTAAGTCAAAAAGATCTTTAATTACGGCCTGTGCACTATTGGCAACTTGGTTGGTTTGGTCAATTAAAGCCGTGTTTCTTTCTAGTAGACTCGAGGTATAAAACGTAAACGCTAGCAAAGCACCAATCAAAGATAAGAATAGTGCAATTGAAATGATTAGACCTTGATAGCGCTTGTTGTCAACATTTGGTGTGGTTGCCATCTGCAGAATTCCTTAGTTCAATTGCGTGGTAGTAGTGTCAGAAGCGCTATTATCTGCAGGTTCAGTACCACCCAACCAGCGCGTCTCAATCTCTTTAAACGTCCCTTTTTGCTTGAGCTTAGCAATACCTTCGTTTACATTATTGATCAGCTCATTGTTGCCTTTGGCCATCAAAATAACCTGCTGTGCTGAAGGGTTGTCTTGCCCTTCATAAGGAACGATAGTCACATCGTACTCAGGATGGTTTTTTGCAGTGAACTGTAGAATTGGCAAGTCATGCAAGATGACATCTACTTTGCCTTGCATCAAATCTTCATACAATAAATAAGCGGTACTTCGCGTGGTCATATCGCTATATTTGCCCATAGCATTCAGCTGATCTTCTTGCTTTGAGCCTTCCATAGCAGCGACGTGCATACCCTGCAAGTCCTGTATGTCATTGATGGTGACATTGCTTTTGGCATACATGATAGAGGATGGGTTAAAGAAGTAAGGGGTAGATAAACCGTACTTTACCGCACGATCGTCTTTATACGAGATACCTGATATCGCGATATCACGGCCACCTGAGGCCACACTGTCAAACATGTTTTGCCAAGTTTCTTTGTAAAACTCGACCTTAAAGCCCTGCTCTTCTCCAATAGCACGGATTGAATCGATATCAATGCCCTGCATATTGCCGTAATCATCCTGGAACGAAAATGGAGGCATCGTTCCGGTTGTAGCCACTTTCAAAGTTGGTGCGGTATCAGGCAGTTCACTCACGAAACTGTCCTTGTTCTCTGTTACTGGTGTACTGGTGTTTTCTTGTGTGGAAGACTCACCACAGCCAAATAGGCCAACACTCAGTATCACTGGTAACACTCGGTATAACTGCATCATAATCTACCCTTAGAGCTTAGCGTTGTTGTACATTTTATTGAATGACAATTCAGAAAGGTTAGGCAATATCCCTATAATACTTACTTACAGAAAGTTACGTTCAGATAATACTTACCTAAAATTACAATTGCAATAATAATGTTTGGTTATTACGTATAATTAGTTATAGGTTACTGATATATTTGATTTTTTAAAGGTAGGCGTTTTCGAAAATTGTCTATATGAATTGTAAGATGACACTTGTGACAATAGATTCTCATAGTGAGGCTGTGCATATACAAAACACGAAGCATAAAAGAGCCCTTATACGCTTAACGTATAAGGGCTCTTTTAAAATATAGCTGACTTATTTTATCGGTTTTTATCTATTCTGCATCGTCAAGGTTGAGATTACGGTCTATTTGCCAAATCAAGAACGAGCCAATACTCATAAGAGAAAACATCGCAATACCGATCTTGAGTACAGGATTGACGGGAAATAGATTGAGTAATAGCCCACCAAAAATACCTACTGAAAACATAAGCGAGCCTTGTAACGCACTTGCCATACCAGCACGGCGCTTTTGAAATGCCAATGCAATTGCTGAGGCGTTAGGCTGGGTCAAACCCAAACCTGCAATACAAAAGAAAATACATGCCAGCACTAAGGGTAGCCAAGCATCTGTCCCCAAAAACAGACCTATCACAAACAACACGCCTGCAGAGATAACCTGCATCATCGCGCCAAACCGCAAGATACTTAAGATGCGAAATCGATTAGTGAGCCATTGGTTTAGCTGAGTTAATCCCACAAAACCTGCTGCATTCATCCCAAACAACCAGCCAAAATGCGTCGCTGATACGCCATACGTATCCATGATCAACTCAGACGCTGAGCTGATATAAACAAACATCGCACCCATTAATAACCCACCGCCAATGGCTGGATAGTTAAAGGTTGGGTCTTTTAGTAGATCCCAATACTGACTGAGTACTTCTTTTGCAGGGCGTACATTACGGTTTTCTTCGGTCAAGGTTTCAAAGAAGAAAAACTTGGTCAATAGTAAGTTTAGCGCACCAAAAGCAGCTAAGAACCAAAATATAGAATGCCAATCAAAGAACTGTAGGAATAATGCTCCTAGCGATGGCGCCAATATAGGTGCTAAGCCCATGACCAATATCATGATTGAAAAGGCTTTTGCAGTCTGTTTGGCTGTGAGACGATCACGAATAGCAGCACGCGTCACCACTGCCCCTACGCAAGCTCCTAAAGCTTGTAAGGTACGACCTGCAAACAGTACGTATTCGTTGTTGGTGGTTGCACACAAGACAGACGCAATCACGTATAGCGTCATACCTATATATAACGGTTTGACGCGACCAACACGATCGCTAAAGGGTCCGTAGAATAGCTGACCAAAGACCAGACCTAAAAAATAAGCTGGCACAGAGTTGGCCATAAACGCCGTAGATACACCAAAATCATTTGCCATCGAGGGCAATGCAGGTAGGTACATGTCTATAGACAAGGGCCCTACCGCAACCATCAACCCAAGCATCATAATCCAGGCGACAGGCAGATCAGCAGAGCGTACGCGTTCAGAGGCGATAGGCTTATTGGGGAGGGAGGGTTTTGAGACAGACATATTTGGACCGTTTTATATAGTGATGATTGCTTCGTTATTTAGGTGCTTATTATAGGCGCAGAGTAGAGAGACACTTTTAACAACAATAGTGCATCTTTACCTGCATCTGTGCAAGCGGACAGTGTTATATCGTGCTATCTGCCTGTATTTCAATAGCTGTGAACTGCTAGTGAAACATGCCTTAACAACTCAAAAACAATCAAAGTTTTTTGTCAAAATATGTCTGGTGTGCCTTTTACCTAGATAGATCTAAAAATACTGATTAAAAAGTACGGGTATAAAAATATTGAGATTAGAAATATTTAGGTTAGATAGCTTGGAAGAAACTATTTAACCTATCTCATTTATCTCTCGTTAAAGTAAAAGCATATTAGCGGAACTGGCGTTTACTAAATACGGTACTGGCTTGCTTTGCTTTTCTAAGTGCAAGCTTACGGTTACGTCCGATCATCATTTTGAACTGCCACACTTTTTCTTTGTATAAAGTTGCCGTAGGTTGCTCGTACATCGCATTGATGACTCGCTTGCTCGCTAACACCGCATCAGGAGAGCGTTCAGCAAACTCAGCCGCTAGCTCTTGTGCTTGCTCCAGCGGAGTATCGCTACAATGGCTAATGAGCCCCAAATCTTTGCCTTCGTTGGCATTAACGATGCGCGCACTCATAGCCAGCTCTTTTAACACGTCTTCTCGCACAACACCAAACGCCGATTGTGTCAGACCCATATCCGGTACCAAGCCCCATTTGGCTTCCATGATAGATAACTGACAATCAGGATCGCTGATGCGTACATCACAAGCCAGTGCCAACTGTAGCCCAGCACCAATACAGTAGCCTTCTAATACCGCGATGACAGGTACTGGCAAATCCCGCCATACCAGACAAACTCGTTGGAACGAGCTTTGCCAAGGCTTGATCAACTCCCAAATAGCAAAGGCTTTATTTTTTGGATGATTTAGATCACCCAAATCAATACCTGCACAGAATGTACCTTCTGCACCTTTCAAAATAACGGCGCGTATTGTTTTGTCTTTGCTGATGCGATCTGCCAAAGTAATCAACTCATCAATCACTTGAAAGCTCATGGCATTTTTTTTGTGTGGACGATTCAAGGTGACCGTTAGTATATTGTCTACAATACTCACCTGTAACGTCTCGTATTGGTAACTTGCAATCGCGTTCATAACAGTCCTTATCAATGAAATAATATAAATATAGTAGTGGTTATAATATTAGCAGGCTTACCCCTACTCTACCGTAGCAATAACTGACTGCCACGGTACGATATGAAAAACCAGCGACTTTATATTCAAGCAATAAATAATCAAATAACGGGATGATGGATCGCTTTATATCATTTTCCATGTCATATCGTTTTCGCTCAAACGATGATAATTGAGCTGCGGATAAGCAGACAAATCAACACTCTGTAAATTATTCAGCGCCGTAAGTAGTGCCTCGTAATACGGCTCAATCATCGCAAACTGTACTGGTGTCGTATGCTGCACATTTAATAAGCACTTGTCCTCCAAGTCCTGACTAGCCTGACGCAACTGCGGTACCCCTGTGTAACGACTACCACCCAGTATACGGTGCGCGATTTGTGCCAGTAGGCTACGGTCACGTGCTTCCCATGCTTGAGTCAATGCTTGCTTTTCCTCATTGATCGTATCAATCATCATGATGATAAGCTTGGCTGCTAGATCAGGTTTATTTGCTGATCGAGTCAGTGCATCTTGCCAGTCTAAAATCTCAGACGTATCTTCGGTCGTACTTACGTTGTGTTGATTTAAGTCTTGATTTAGGGTCTGGTGTAAGTTTTGATGCAGATTATGATCTGCTTGCTCATAAACTCTCTCATCTATACTCGCACTCATATCTTCAGAAGCATACGCTACAGGTGCCGCTTGTGAGTCTAATAACGGCGCGCGTCCTTGACTATGCAGGCGTACCCCTGCGTAGCGTGGCTGGTTCTCAGGCGTCGTTTCTCGTCTATAATCCTCTCGAGGCTGGCTGTCACGTAAGTAATCATCCCGAATTTTTTTCAATGATAAAGGCCGAGTAACTTTTACCTGATCTTTTGCCTGATTTATCGTATCAAGCGTACCTCTAACCCTGTCATTGTCTTTGGCTATAGGATAAGGCGCTGTCTTTGAACCTGAAAACTGCGTTGCGTGTTCTTTAAGATCTATATGCGTCAGGTCGGCACTTTGTGGGTCAAAGCTTTGTAGATCGTTATTGTGTGGATCAAAACTTTGTAGATCAGAGCTTGGTAGGTCAGTGAGTGGTAAACCAGATGCTTGTAAGTCTGTATGAGACAATGCGGTGAGTTGTGGCGAATTGCTTGTACGTCCCAGCCATTTTTGTAGCACTTGTAGCAACTGCGGTTGGCTAATGGGCTTACCAACGTAGTCGTTGATACCACTGGCAATCAACTTGTCACGCTCATCAGCTAAGCCGTGCGCTGTTAGCGCGATAATAGGAATACGGCTATCAGCAGTTTCAATATTACGAATTTGCTTGGCCGCTTCGTGACCTGACATACGCGGCATTTGAATATCCATAAATATCAAGTCGATATGACTTTTGTCTTGGGCAGCGGCTTTATCTTCAACTCCTGCATCTTCAGTATAAAGCGCAGTGCTTGATTTCTTATTTACTTCATCACGCGCTTCTGCTTTAGAGAGCTGCGTCTTATTTGATAGACTCTGCTTATCATTTTTGGCAGTTTTGACATTTTTGGTTTGTTGCTTACTGATAATCTCTATAGCATCAAACCCACTACTCGCTGTGATGACTTGAATACCAAGCTCACTCAATAGTGCATCTAACACCAATAAGTTTGGCAAATGATCATCAACTGCTAGCACCGTAACCCCTTTCCAGCGCGGCGCTTGCAAGCTACTTGGTACGCTGCGGTTTTGCGTATCAAGCATCGCATAGAGCTGTCTTTTGTCTAACGGCTCATACAAGATATTAGCGTGATAACGGTTCAGCAGCGCTTGGTCAGCAGCGACTTGGTAGCCAAACACAGCCAGCTTACCTTGATAGTGCAGACGTATTTGCTTGAGCAGGGCCATCATGTCGTCTTGCGTATCATCATCAACAATGACCCAATCCCAAAAATTCCCATACTCTTTTAGCGACTCAAGTACCCCTGGTAGTGAGTTGGCTTGGGTTAGCTTAATCGGTAAGTATTGCAAGCTTGCTTTGAGCACTTGTATTGAGGCGGTATGATTGATCCAGACCAACACATTAAACTCATCGGTCTCGCTCGCAAGCGGCGCCAAAACTGGTAGCTCAATGGTCTGACCAGTTGCTGCTTCTAGCACATCGACATGAGCTGGCATACGGAACCAGAACGTCGCGCCTTGATTGGCAATATTTTCTTGAGCATTGTCATGAAACCCAATGTCACCGCCCATCAGACGCGTCAGCTGTTTGGAGATGACCAGTCCCAATCCTGTACCGCCATATTGACGCGTGATGGATGGATCGCCTTGGCTGAAGCTTTGAAACAGCATTTTTTGATCAGCAAGGGATATGCCTTTACCACTGTCCTGCACACTAATCATCAGATAATTATCACGATGATCATCCAAGCTCACTCGCACCACCACATCGCCACTATCCGTGAACTTAATGGCATTACCGACGATATTGGTCAGTACTTGCTTAAGGCGTAGCGCATCGCCATTGATACGCATCGGCACATCATTGTAGAACAGTACTGCCATACGCAAACCCTTCTCCGCAGAGACAGGAGAGAGCATATCGACCACATCGTATATCGTGTCATAAAGATCAAACTCATGACGATCAAGCACTAACTTGCCAGCCTCAATTTTAGAAAAATCTAAAACGTCATTTACTAGAGCGAGCAGGTGCGCCGAAGACTTACGAATGGTCTGTACGTACAAGTCCTGCTCAGGGTTTAGCTCACCGTGGCGCGCCAGCAAGTTGATAAAACCATCAATACTGTTTAGCGGGGTACGCAGTTCATGACTGATATTAGCTAGAAATGCAGACTTGGCTTGGCTGGTTGAGATTGCTGCATCACGTGCGTTTCGGATAGAGATGTTTTGCATCTCCATCTCATCAAAAGCCAAACGTAGGTCATCTTCGGTCTGCTCGGCGTGGTCTTTTAGTTCTTGGAAACTCCTATGCAGTCGGCGCAACGTCCTAACTAGATCTTGCTGTAATAAATTGAGCTCACCATCTGACTCGACTGGCACAGGCTGGTATAGATTGTCGACATGGGTACGTTGTAACTGCAAACGCAGCTCATAGATTGGCGCAATCCAACGTTTTGAGTAGATATTTAAGCTGAGCAATAGAATTAAGATAGTGAATAGACCTGTGATCACCAGGGCCATCGCAATACGATAACGGGCAATATAAAGAGGCTCATTATCCATATCGACCAGTAGCCACAAGGTCTGCCCTTCAAACTCACCCAAAACACTGCCATATGCTGTTCCTACCGGCGTTGGTTTTTGTGACAAGAAACTTGCCGAATCAGTGATTAGAGGCCATTCTTCATTCAGACCATAGCCAACGGTTGCCAAGACCTGATTGCCTTCATTGATGATAGCGATACGCTGTACATGCTGCTCAGACTGCATGCGCCCAAGCTTATCTTGTATGCTTTCAAGCGTGATTGCAGTTTGCGATGCACCGTTTGTGCTGCTTCCTATTTGCTGACGCTCTTGCGCTAATAGATCAGGGATCAGCTCTGCAATAACTGGTGTATAACGAATAAGTACCGCTTCGGCCAGCACTTCTTGCTCTGAGTCACTAGCACGCATGGTTTCGTGAAACACCAAAATACCACCCACTGCTGCCAACACGCAGATGGGTAGAAACACCAGTATGACCAACTGACCATAAGCACTACTGGTATCGAAACGTTTTCTATATGCCATGCTCGCCCTACTCTATACCAAATTTTGCAGTGAATTTTGATGCTACTTCTAACATGCGCGGCCCAAGCGATTAACGATGCCAGCCTGTTTTTTCACACAATAGGTTGTATCACGCCTGAGATTATCTTAACAGGATTCTATAAATGACGGTTAATCATCAACACCCATTCAACTAACAAGCTAGCTCAGTCACTATTATTCCATCATGCGATAAGCGCAGCTGAAAACAAAATGATATAATGACGCAACTTTTTATTTGCCACAATAGATCGCTCATAGTCAACACGTATGGGAGCGTATTCTACTGCCTTCACGTTTTGGTTTGCTTCTCACCATAAACCAATATACAAAGCAGCTGTCTCAAATTATTATCAAACAATAAAAACAGTAACCCTATCCAAAACGGTTACCCAAAAAATATTCTAAAAAATAAATAAGGATCCCTTATGTCCGCTACGGCCATATCAAACGCCAACTTTATCACTCAAGTGACCACGCTTGCTGATTGTGTCGGTCAAACGCCACTGGTTAAATTACAGCGTCTGCCTGAGCAAGAGCACATCGACAATGGTGCCACGCTATTGGCTAAACTAGAAGGCAACAACCCTGCTGGTTCTGTAAAGGATCGCCCTGCCTTTAATATGATCTATCAAGCAGAACAGCGCGGCGATATCAAGCCTGGTGACATGTTGATCGAAGCCACTAGTGGCAATACTGGTATTGCGCTAGCCATGGTCGCGGCAATGCGCGGTTATCCAATCACCTTGCTAATGCCAACCAACTCAACGCAAGAACGCAAAGACGCTATGATTGCTTATGGCGCGACGTTGATTGAGGTAGATGAAGGTATGGAAGCGGCGCGTGACTTGGCATTACAGATGCAAACCGATGGCAAAGGCATCGTGTTGGATCAGTTTAACAATCCTGATAATAGCCAAGCACATTACCTAACCACAGGGCCCGAACTATGGGCACAAACCGACGGTAAAATCACTCATTTTATTAGTTCAATGGGTACTACAGGTACCATCACAGGTGTATCACGGTATCTAAAAGAACAAAATCCAGATGTTCAAATCATTGGCTTGCAACCCGATGAAGAAGCCTCTATTGCGGGCATCCGCCGTTGGCCTGCTGCATATATGCCAGGTATCTTTGACGCAGACTTGGTAGATGACATCATGGATGTCGACCAGAACATTGCTGAGATTTACATGCGCAAATTGGCGAAGAACGAAGGGATTTTTGCTGGTGTATCCTCAGGCGCCGCTACCTGGGCAGCAACGCAAGTAGCCAAAAACAATCCTGATGCGGTCATTGCCTTTATCGTCTGCGATCGTGGGGATCGTTATTTATCAACCGGTCTATACAGCGTCGATGATAGCGCTACAGATGACGCCGCCAATTAAGCTTATAACCAGCTAGCTGACAAATAGTAAGCTGATAAATAGTTAGGATTATTCATGTCACAATCGCTACCATCTGACCCCATACTTGTCTTTGATATCGAGACGGTTGCCGATATTGATGCCGCGCGTCGTATCTATCCGCAGCTGGCGCAGCTCAACAATGCAGATACGTTGAGCGCACTGACGGCAATCCGGACGCAAGAGGCAGGGCATGACTTTATGCGCTTGCCACTACAGCGCATTGTCTGTATCTCAGCGTTATATATCAAAGACGGCAAGTTATCGTTATTTTCTTTAACTGCAGATAAGTTTAGCGAAAAAGACATACTTGCTAAGTTTTTTCGAGCGTTTAGCGATGTTGAGACATTGCCACAGCTCATCAGCTGGAATGGCTCGGGCTTTGACATCCCTGTACTGATATATCGTGCGATGCAGTACGATTTATCGGCGCCATGGCTGTTTGAAGAAGGCGAACGCATCAAAAACATGCGTTTTGATAACTATGTCAATCGCTTCCACACGCGTCACCTTGATTTGATGGACAGATTTAGTCAATACGGTGCCAGCCGCCGCGAAGCTATGGATATCGTCGCCAGTTTATATGGCTTACCAGGCAAGACTGACGTTAATGGTAGCATGGTCGGTGATCTAGTCGAGAGTGGAGACTGGCAGACCTTATCTATCTATTGTGAGTCTGATGTGATGAACACGTGGCTTATCTATCTACGCTGGTTACGTCTTACAGGGCAGTTATCCTCACCAGGCTTCGATGCTTGGCAACAGCAGAGCTACGACTATCTGGCACAGTATACCCAAGCAGACGGTAGTCCGCGGCACCAAGAATTTATTGCTGACTGGTCATCGGCACCCACATTATAGCCATAATACGATCAGCAGCTCTCACTCCCCTTTTCTAGTTATTTATTTTATTTATTATTAAGGCAGGTTTATGCAACCCACCGATTCAAAAACGCCTATAGCATCTGATGCGACATCACAAAACAGTGGTATTCAAACGAATGAAGCTCAAACGAACGATACTCAGAAGATTGCTATTCCGCCTAGTAAGAAAAAATCTAAACCATCATCAAAAACGCGTCGTCGTTTAAAGGATGCAGAACCGATTCCATTTAACATTGATGGCTTATCACATGATGGTCGCGGCGTTGCTGTCTATGGTAATGGCTTTGGTATTGATGATGGTCACGCTGAAGACAAACACGGCAAAAAGATATTTGTCAGCTTTGCCCTACCGGGTGAAAGCGCCTTGGTCAAAATAACCAATAGCCGTGCCAGTTTTGAAGAAGGGGATGCAATTAGTATTACTGCCAATCCAAATCCTGAACGTGCGGTACCGCCTTGCCCGCATTTTGGGGTTTGCGGCGGTTGTAACTTACAGCACTGGCAGCCAGATGGTCAGATAAATTTTAAGCAAACTGTACTTGCTGAGATGCTGGTACATCAAGCCAATGCAGTTCCTGACAACTGGCTACCTCCTGTCGTTGGCGACCGACTTGGCTACCGTACCAAAGCACGTCTAGGCGTACGTTACGTGGTCAAAAAAGAAACGGCGCTGGTCGGCTTCCGTGAGCGCTCAAGCAACTTTTTGGCAGAGTTAAATGAATGTCATATCTTAGACCCACGTATAGGCTTTGAGATCGAAAACCTAAAGACTCTAATTAGCACATTGGACAGTCGCGACAAGATTGCTCAGCTTGAACTTGCGATGGGTGAGCATTTGCCTGAGCTGCCCGATGGTAATCAGCCAGTTGCCCTTATCGTACGTAACTTAGAACCATTGTCAGATGCGGATATAGATAAACTAAAAGTATTCTTTGCAGCGCGTAACTGGCAGCTATATCTGCAGTCGAAAGGTGCTGATAGCATTCAACGCATCGCTTTAACCGATGCTGACGACTTAAGCGAGCAGTTTGGTCGCTTGTATTATCAACTGCCAGAATATGACTTAACTTTTGAGTTTATCCCTACTGACTTTACTCAAGTTAACCTATCTGTAAACCGTCAAATGACAAAGCTGGCTTGCGACTTGTTGGACCTAAAAACAGGCGAGCGAGTGCTGGATCTCTTCAGCGGTTTGGGCAACTTTAGTCTACCCCTAGCGCGTCTGGTTGGGGAGACAGGTTCAGTGGTTGGGGTCGAAGGTAGCGAAGCCATGACCGAACGTGCGGCTGACAACGCACGCCGCAATGGTATCAATAATACTGAATTTTATAGTCAAGATTTGACGCAAGACTGCACTGACAAGCCTTGGGCCAATCAAGGTTTTGATGCACTATTGATCGATCCACCACGCTCTGGTGCGTGGGAGATTATGCAGTATTTGCCAAAGTTCAATGCGGAGCGTATCGTCTATGTCTCTTGTAACCCAGCAACGCTTGCTCGTGATACAAAGGCCTTGCTAGAGCAAGGCTATCGTCTAACACACGCGGGTGTAATGGACATGTTCTGCCATACAGGTCATGTTGAATCTATTGCTCGCTTTGAAAAAGTAGCCGTTTAATTTAAGCCTTATCACATGACAAATAAGCCATATTAAGTAGACGTTTGATGATGACATAATCTGATACAAAATTTGGATCAGTTCTTATCAAGAAATAGCGGTTACTTCATACAATTAGCCACAGTCATTACAGACGCTCGCTTGATTTGTCATTTCAAAGTGAGATAATAGTAAACAATCTTCTTATATTTTAGATGAAAGTATGAGAAGTACCTACGCTCATAGCTTTATATATTTTACGCGCATTTTATAGCTGCTAAAAATAACATTTTTAGCAGTTGTATTGGTTTATAGCTGGCACTTTATGAATCGTCAATTCAGAGTGTGTGCATAGTAGATGAGGTTATAATCAATTCAAAATAGCTAAGAGGAGTCGGCTATGGTAAAGATTCGTGAAGGATTACCACTGGTGGATGGACAGACCACACAGGCCGATAGTGCAACACTAGCGGCGCAACTGGTGGCGAGTCAACGCTCTCATCAGTCGGCCAATAGCTATGCCCAAATTCCCCTCGATATCAAATACCAGCTGGCAACTCATAAACTACATACGACTTTTGATCGCTCCGCTGCACATACTTATGATGGCCGCGATCCCAAGCTTGATAATGAGCAATTGGACAATACCTACGCGCAGTCAAATGAAGAGCTCGACCCTGTTGATATAGACCAAGCCAATATCGACGTCCCAACATGGCTAGATAATGTTGCCAAACGCATTGGACAAGAGTCAGTGCCTCATCTTAGTGCTGCCTGTGAGTTTATCCGCAATCATATGAACACCAGCCAATCTGAGCGTTCAGGGGCTTATGTAACTGGCATCGGCATGACTGACATATTGACCTATCTCTATCAGGATGAAGATGCGCTCGTTGCAGCTATGCTATACCGTAGTGCTCGTAAGTCGATCATTAGTCTTGCTGAAGTAGAGAAAAACTTCGGCTCAGATGTCCATACCCTTGTCAAAGACACTTTGGCCATGGGTAAGCTCTCAGAAATTATTGAAAGCAACAAGCGCTTAGAAGACCACTTCGTAAACAACCAACGTGATCAGCTGTCAAACATCTACAGTATGCTTATCTCTGTCACCAATGACGTGCGCGTGGTTCTTATTAAGCTGGCAGAACGTACCTTTGCCATGCGTGAGCTGACCTTTTCTAATGAAGAGCGTCAGAGCCGGGTTGCACGCGAAGTCATGACTATCTATGCACCACTCGCGCATCGCTTGGGTATTGCACAGCTAAAATGGGAGCTTGAAGACTTGGCTTTTCGTTATCTTGCGCCTGACAGATATAAAGAAATTGCCAAATTACTGTCAGAAAAACGCAGCGAACGCGAATCCTACATCCAGCGTGTGCAAGACAAGCTCAATGATTCACTAGCACAGGCAAATATTGAAGGTGAGGTATCTGGACGTGTCAAACACATCTATTCCATTTATCGCAAAATGAAACTTAAGGGTTTGTCGTTCGATCAGCTTTATGATATTCGCGCACTACGTGTATTGGTAACCAATCCCTCTGACTGCTATCATGTTTTGGGTCTGGTACATGGCTTGTGGCGTTATATTCCTGAGCAGTTTGATGACTATATTACCAATCCAAAGTCAAATGGCTATCGCTCTCTACATACTGCAGTCATTGCTGAGAACAAATCACTAGAAGTGCAGATTCGTACGCACGAAATGCATTTTGAGGCTGAGCTTGGCATGTGTGCGCATGTCAACTATAAAGAAGGTCTGAAGAACAAAAAGGACAATTACTTAAACCAAAGAATCAGCTCACTGCGTCAGTTATTGTCTATTAATAATGAAACGCGTAGTCAAACGCGCTCATCCGCACTGACAAGCGAAGACGATGACACAGAGTTCGATGAAGAAGAACAACTCGTTGATTTCGACGAGCTCGAACGTATTTATATCTTTAGCCGTGATGGAGACATTACCGAGCTGCCCAAAGGTGCAACTGTTCTTGATTTTGCCTACTACGTGCATACTCAAGTAGGCAACAGTGCCCAAGCCGCTCGAGTCAATCAGCGCTATGTACCACTGACCTATCAACTCAAAACAGGTGAGCAGGTTGAGATTATCACCAAGTCTTCACGTGAGCCAAACCGCGACTGGTTAGTGGCCTCACTAGGTTATATTCATACCAACCGCGCGCGCTCAAAACTGCGCCAGTGGTTCAACAAGCAAGACCGTGATAAAAATATAGAGATAGGTCGTCAGATGCTCAGCAAAGAGCTTGAGCGTCTGTCTGTACATCCTAACAGTATTGATTTAAATGACTATATTCAGCATTTTCACGTTAATACGACCGATGATATTATTGTGGGTCTTGTTACAGGTGATATTGGACTTAATCAGCTTACCAGTCATATATCGCGTCAGCTGCATCTAGAGCCTGAAATACCGTCAGAGAATTTTACCTCTCATGTAGACAATAGAGACTCAGGTAAGATTGATGCTTACAAAATCCATATCGATGGTCTAGATAATATTGAAGTCAACTTAGCAGGCTGCTGTCATCCTGTTCATGGCGAACCAATCGCTGGATATATTACGTTATCACGAGGCGTGAGTGTTCATAACCGCGGTTGCCCTGAATATACACGTCTGGTTGAGCGTGACCCCGAACGCAAAATCGAGGCAGCTTGGGAGGTGCAATCAGGTCGCTATCAACCAGTTGATATTCATGTAGAAGCGTACGACAGGCGTGGTTTATTACGTGATCTGACGCAAATTATTGACAAAGAAAATGTCAATATTCGCCAAGTTCAAACCCTTAGTAATGATGACAATATTGCCTTTCTAAAGTTTCATATCGAGGTTTCAGGGTTGGCACATTTGTCTAAGCTACTAGCAAAGCTAGAGCAGCAACATGGTATTTTGCATGCTCGCCGTGCTGTCGCCTAAGTCATACCGTTATCTATATATCGATTATTTAACAATAGAGTTGTCATAAGAATACTATGCCTGAATTGCCAGAAGTAGAAACGACCAAAACCAGCCTTGCACCGCTACTGGGACAACAGGTAGCTGATATAAAAGTGTTCCAACCCAAATTACGCTGGGCAATGCCAGATGACCTAGATAGTGTAGTGAATCACACGTTAGATAGCGTGGAGCGTCGAGCAAAATATCTCGTTCTCAATTTTTTACCTGTCATAGTTGATGATAAATCTGCCTTCATCAAAACAGCATCACCACTTCAGTTGCTCGTTCATTTAGGAATGTCAGGTAGTTTGCAGCAGCATCCCTATGGTACTGATAAACGCAAACATGATCACCTGATCATCACTTTTAACAATGCTGACAATACAAAGTCTCAACTACACTACTATGACCCTAGACGTTTTGGCTCAGTACTATGGTACAAAGATTACGGTGCTAAATTATTAGATCACTTAGGTCCTGAACCACTCTCAAAAGCGTTCACTGCAGATTATTTGTACGCGTTGATTCAACGTACTGACTCTGGTCGTCAAGATAACCTCAGTACAAAACCGGACAGATCCTTATCGACCAAGCAGCAAAAATCTATCACTCGAGCCATTAAATCAGTGATCATGGAACAAAAAGTTGTGGTAGGTGTTGGTAATATTTATGCGACCGAAAGCCTTTATCTATCAGGTATTCATCCCGCTACCCCTGCTCACCAAATCTCATACCAACAGCTTAATATTTTGGTTGATCATATTAAAGATATCTTAAAAAAGGCTATTAAGCTTGGGGGCTCGACGCTACGCGATTTTACAGTAGCAAGTGGTCAGACTGGTTACTTTCAGCAAACTTTGAATGTTTATGGTCGCCAAGGAGAGCACTGTCTACATTGCGATACTATATTGGAGAATATAAAACTCAATGGTAGAGCCAGTGTTTACTGTCCAGAGTGTCAACCGCTAGCGTAACCGTTTGCTATACATGGCGCTTTATTTTATCTTAATCTCAAGCGAGCACTCTTACCAAGTCGCTCTAACTGAGCAAAATATGTTTTATTGCAGTAAGAATATCCTGCGCATTCTTGTTGCTTATTGACGTGCATCTTGCTTTAATAGAAGGAGCTCTTACATAAACAGTGCAAGCTATTTATTTTTCTGTAATACTATACCCGTATATCGTTGCCGCATTATTCTCGTGTGAAGACAGCAGCAGCCATTAATCATACTAATTATGAATCTTAGGATATCGTCATGACTGTTAAAGCTAAAACCCAACGCACAGTTAAGCAAAATCTTTTTACTGTTGTTGCTACCTTAGGGTTAATGGTTGCTAGTATGCAGCCTACTTTTGCAGCCATAGAAATAGACGAGACTGACTTTGGTCCTTCATACGAAACAATGGTGGTTGATACAGTCGTTGGCAAGCCATTACAGCTCGTTAATGCTGTCGCTGGTACCGCAGTGTATCTCGTTAGTCTCCCCTTCTCACTTATTGGGGGTAATGCAGACCAAGCGCAGCAAAAATTGTTTGTTGAGCCTTGGGATGCCATGGGAAGATGTTTAGGCTGTACCGTTGCCGAAGACAACTACTATAAATCGCAGGTTGTTGATAATAATATTGTACGTATCGTCGTTGATCAACCATCAGAGATTTTGATTAATACCAACGATTACGTGGTTGTCACGCCATAGAACTGTCATTCCATAGATTACTACTGTTAACGGTTTTTTGGGTAGTTTAAGAACTGTCAGCTTGTGAACAAACGATTTATGAACAGACACAAAAAAAGGCTAACGTTACGTTAGCCTTTTTTGTTGCTTTATTTTAGAGATACTAAAATATTAAGCACCTTTCTTGCTACGACCGTGACGCTTACGCTCACTTTCGGTCAAGTAACGCTTACGGATACGTACCGCTTTTGGCGTTACTTCAACCAATTCGTCGTCTTGAATAAACTCAAGCGCTTGCTCAAGAGTAAATTTGACGGCTGGCGTCAACGTCAATGCTTCATCGGTACCACTTGCACGTACGTTGGTAAGCTGTTTAGCAGTCGTTGGGTTAACTGTCATATCATCGTTACGAGAGTTAAGACCAACAATCATACCTTCGTAAACTTCAAGCTGTGGCTCAGCAAATAACTTACCACGTTTCTGTAGGTTGAATAGTGCAAAACCTAAGCAAGTACCGTTTGCCATAGAAACCAATACGCCATTAGAGCGACCACCAACATCACCGATCTTTTGTGGACCGTAATGTGAGAAGCTTGACGTCATGATACCGCTACCTGAAGTCAATGTTAAAAACTCAGAGCGGAAACCAATCAAACCGCGAGCTGGGATCGTGGCTTCAATGCGCATACGGCCTTTACCATCAAGCTCCATATTGGTCATCTCGCCTTTACGTAGACCGACCTGCTCCATGATAGAACCTTGATGCTCTTCTTCAATATCGAAAACAACGTTTTCGTACGGCTCTTGTAGCTTACCATCAACTTCTTTTACGATAACTTCTGGACCTGATACGCCCATCTCGAAACCTTCACGGCGCATGTTTTCGATAAGTACAGATAGATGAAGCTCACCGCGACCTGATACTTTAAATTTATCAGGAGACTCAGTATCTTCTACACGCAATGCCACGTTATGAATCAACTCACGCTCAAGACGCTCACGAATATTGCGTGACGTCACAAACTTACCATCACGACCAGCAAACGGTGAGTTGTTTACTTGGAAGTTCATCGATACTGTAGGCTGATCAACCGTTAGTGGTGGCAGTGCTTCAACATTATTAGGATCACAGATGGTGTCAGAAATATTTAGTGCATCGATACCAGTAATACAAACGATGTCACCCGCCTGTGCATCTTCGACATCGATACGATCAAGACCATGATAGCCCATTATTTTTAAAATACGACCATTACGTGTCTTACCATGTTTATCGATAATGGTCACTGGCGTGTTGAGTTTAACTTTACCACGCTGGATACGACCAATACCAATCACACCAACAAAGCTGTTGTAATCAAGGCTTGAGATTTGCATACGGAAAGGAGCATCAGCATCAACTTGTGGAGGCTGTACAACATCGACGATAGTTTTGAACAGTGGGGTCATGTCATCAGCCAGATCGTCTGCTTCTAGACCTGCAATACCATTCAATGCCGACGCATAAACAACTGGGAAATCAAGCTGTTCGTCATTAGCACCTAAGTTATCAAACAAATCAAAGATTTGATCCATTACCCAGTCAGGGCGTGAGCCAGGACGGTCAATTTTATTGATGACAACAATTGGTTTTAGACCTTGCTCAAATGCTTTTTGCGTTACAAAACGAGTCTGAGGCATTGGACCATCAACAGCATCAACAACTAGCAATACGCAGTCAACCATTGACATTACACGCTCAACTTCACCACCAAAATCGGCGTGACCTGGGGTATCAACAATGTTAATACGGTATTCAGTTTCTGAAGTCTGATCTGTCCAACGGATAGCTGTGTTTTTAGCCAAAATAGTAATACCACGTTCTTGCTCAATATCACCTGAATCCATTGCACGTTCAGCGATGTTTGCACGATCACCAAAAGTACCAGATTGATGTAATAATTTATCAACCAAAGTTGTCTTACCGTGGTCAACGTGGGCAATAATTGCAATGTTACGCAGGTGTTTGATATCGTTCGCCATATAAAATGCTCGTGTCGTCTTAAAAAAATGCAGTAGCAATAAGCGCCGCTGGATAAACTCTTATCATCAATCAGATAGATATTAAAATCTAGATAACACAATATAAGTACTATCAAGAAATTCAATATAATCAAATATCTATGCCGATAAATTCATCGTACAGATAGCTATGCTAATGTACATTCTGTCAATTTACAGAATGTTTGGGTGGCTAGTATAACATTATTGATTCATAAATTTATGAAATAACTTACTTTTCTCAATTCACAAATAAAAAAAAGCCACCCATTAGGTGACTTTTTTTGTAACCGTATATTTAACTATACAGCTGATTAGCTAATACTTATTGAACAACCATATCTTTAGTTTGCTCAACAGTCATCGTTTTGTCACCAGTGATGATGGCATAAACACGACGGTTCATAGCACGACCTTCTTCAGTGTCGTTTGATGCGATTGGGTTGTCATAACCGTAGCCAACAGTTGATAGACGGTTTGGAGCAATACCGAATTCGTTGGTTAGCATAGATTTAACAGCAACGGCACGAGCTTCAGATAGACGTTGGTTGTAACGTGCTGAAGGACCAGTCTTAGAAGCATGACCTTCTACACGAGCTGTAGAGTTAGGATACTCACGCATCTTCTCTGCTACTTTAGCGATTTCTGGCTGGTATTGAGCTTTGATAGCTGATTTGTCGTTGTCAAAGAATACACGTAGTTCCATTTTCAGCTCGTCAGTAATATCTACTGGTACTGGGCAACCGCGTTCATCAACTACTACATTCATTGGAGTGCCTGGGCATGCATCCATGCTATCAGGTACGCCATCACCGTCAGAATCAAGGTCAGCTTCAACAACAACTACTGGAGTAGTATCAACCATTGGCTCTTGCATTGGTGGTACTGCTACTGTAGGTGCTAAATGACCACCAAGTACAACTTCTAGACCGGCCAAGGCCATGCCTTCCCACCAGTTGTTATCAAAGTTGTGGATTGCACGAGCTTCACCACGTAGGCTTAGTGCATCGTTGATACGATACATAGCACCTAGACCTAGGTTACCGATAGTGTCTGTAGTATTTGCGACTTTGTCACCAGCACTGTTTTCAATGTCAAGTTTAGACTGACCAGCACCAACTAAAACATATGGCTTTAATGCACTATCAGTATAACCAGTAAACTCTTCAGTACCGATCAAGAAGTTACCAGAAATCATTTCTTGTTCTGCATCAAAGTTATCAGAACCATTTTGACCAATAGCATCAGTATCTGATACACCATACTCTACTTGGAACTGAGTAGAAGGAGTCAATTCGATACCCAATGCCGCACCAGTATATAAGCCGTCTTCTTTGTAAAAACTATTACTATCTTGGTTGCTTTGCAACAGTTCAGCTTGATCATCATCAGCGCCTTCGCTGTAATGATAACCTAGTAATAGTGGGCTGATAGTTACACCAGCATTAGCTGCTAAAGGTGCCGCTGTTACAGCGAACAGTGCTAGAGCGATTTTATTCAGTTTCATGGACTTCCTCCAAAGGATAATTTTAGTAATGCATTAAGCAAAACCGATTCTCAAGACGTTTTCTTTAAAGTAGACATCTTTTACACATTTAAGTTACAGAGCAAAACTAATTAAGAAGCAGCTTAGCGATTATCGATTCAGTTTACAACGTTTTTCGTTAACGAGCTACACATTATTACACGATGATGTTGCAACTAAAACACAATCCATTGCCTAAGTTACTCAGAACTAACACACCTTACGAATTTTATCTATTGCATGTGAGTTCACGATAGGTATCGATAAGATCATAACTATCGTTTGAACATATTTTATTACAATTTATAATTTTTCTCTATGTTTAATATGGACAATTCACTAATTGAAACATTTTTTGACAGTAGGTATATATTCTGTTTATATTAAGACAGTCAACATTGTTCTAGGCATAAAGCAAATTTGCCAACGCACCAGTTTTGTATACTAACTTTAGCTGCAGCATTTAGCTACATTAATCGAAAACCTCTAAGCATCGCGTTCGGTAGAAGCTATAGGACAGGCTAGATCATTTGTTAAAATAACTGAATACTATAGGACATAGCAGGTTATGAAATGGCGGCATAAGATATCATCAGGCAGTAGTCGAGGCTTCACTCTAATTGAATTGATGGTGACTATTTCAGTGCTGGCTATTGTCACTGCTATAGCGACGCCAAGTATTTTGACACAATTAACACGCATGGAAGCAAACCGTGTTAAAAGCCAGCTGGAAAACACACTATCTCTGGCTAAAGCTGAAAGTTATATCAGTAGACAAGATATAATAGTTTGTTTGTCTAAAAACGAAAAACGATGTCATAAAAATGGTGATAAAACGCTTCTGGCGTTTGTAGATAAGAACGACAACCAACGTTTTAATCCTAACGTAGACACTTTAATAACTAAACAGACCCTGAACCTGAAATACAGCACGGTAAAATTAAGAGCAAGCAACCGTCACTACACTAAGTTTTGGGGAGATAGCGGCAAACCTCGAGGACACTTCGGACATATCAAGTACTGTCCCACCTCTTCTTACAACCAGACAATGTACCAGATATCATTCAACCAAGCAGGTATTGTCAGATACAAACCTAACGCAGACCATCCTACTGGTTGCTAGCATGACGAAAGAGCTCATGCTGACTATATGACTTGAAAGAATAAATTCACTGATAACGCTGCTGCTGTTGCCATAGTAGCCGACTTTGTAATGGTTGATAGTCAAGTAAATGATCTATCAGATGCCGATGCAGCTTTGACCAATTGTTTAGTGTCGTCTCAACAATACCAAGATGTGCCATTTCAATAATATCCACACCTTTGAGAACCGTTTGGCTAGTACTACTTTCCAAATGCTCAGATTCAGTATCGTTTTGTGCAATAGGCAGTAGACCTACATCAGGTAAAAACCGATAAACACCATCAGGCTCAATATTATCTTCGACATTGTCATGTGTTAGCGTTAACGTAAAACCAAGCTCATTAAACAGATGTTTTTCAAATTGGCGCAAACATAGGCGTAGCTCATTAGCACTCAAGGACTGCTTGAGGCGCTCTAAACTGGTTTGATAATGTTGCCACAAAATAGGCATTGGATCTTCGGTAGGTAACAGCCGCCACAGTATCTCATTAAGATATAACGCTGCATATTGGTGTTGACCATTGATATTGGCGTAAGGTACTGCTTGTGAAGTCTTGGCAAAACTACCTTCTAATGCACTATCTGTTTGAGTGACCGTTTGCGAGGTGATATGAATTTGACTGAATGTCTTTAAATCACGTTTACCCGTCGCAAAAAGTTGCAAAGGCATAAATAGCGGTGCGCCTTTTTTCCCAATACCATGAATCACACCATGCTGCTGAGAAAAAAGATAATACAACGCACGCTTTTCTTGGTAAGGTCGCTGATGTAATAAATAGCCAATTAACGCTTCGTTACGCATCGTTTATTACCTCAGCATTTAATATATGGGTAACACTACCGCACTACCCTTTGATCGCTATCAATAGCCCAAGCTGGTCAATGCACGTTCGTCATCAGACCAACCGCGTTTTACTTTGACCCATAATGTCAGCATAATCTTCTTATCGAACAGCTGCTCCATATCTTTACGCGCATCCATACCGACTTGCTTGATGCGTTGACCTTTATCACCAATGACGATAGCTTTTTGACCACCGCGCTCAACAAATATAGTCGCATCAATAAAAGTGCATGCTTTACGTGGACGCCCTGTTTTTGGATCAGTATGCGCAGGTTCATCTTTAAAAGCGTCAATCTGTACGGTCAAGTCATAGGGTACTTCATCACCTGCACTACGCATGATTTTTTCGCGGATGATTTCACTAGCCAAGAAGCGCTCTGAGCGATCAGTGATTTGCTCTGTATCATAGATAGGTGCGGCAATTGGTAGATGTGAGGCAATGACTTCTTGTAGACGATCTAAATTTTGGTTTTTGAGCGCAGATACTGGAACAATATCAGCAAAATCGAAACTTTCATTGAAGGTTTCAATAAGCGGTAACACACTGCCTTTGTCTTTTAGCGTATCCGATTTATTAATCACTAGTACGACTGTCAAATTGGTTTCACCAAGTTTTTGCAACGTCAGCAAATCATCATCACGCCATTGATCTGAGTCAACGACAAATAATACGAGATCAACATCCACCAAAGCAGACACTGCTGCTTTATTCATGCGCTCGTTAATCGCACGCACCTCATTACGATGAATACCTGGCGTATCAACAAACACAGCTTGCATTTCATGGTTCGATAAAATGCCATGAATACGGTGGCGAGTCGTTTGTGGCTTACGTGAGGTAATAGATAACTTTTGACCAAGCAGATGGTTCATCAACGTTGATTTACCTACGTTTGGACGTCCAACGATCGCAACATAACCTGATCTGAAGTCATCAGCCATGCGAGCATTATTACTTGGTGAAAAAAACTCTTCGATCGCCATATCATTGTCTACTGTGACATCTTCTACGTTATCACTATCGCCATCAGTAATTTCGATATTGTCTCGGTCTAAACCAGTATCAGCATGTTCGATCATGTCTTTAGTGTTGTTTTCTTCATTTGATGGCAAATCAGTACGATTGCTCATAAGGTATTCCTATAGGGGTTGTATCTGGCCAGATATCGCTTAATAGCTTGCTTATATCGTTGCTATTGGCTATCGGCCAGTAATATTTAAAGTTTTAAGACGATTGATAGGTAAGGTGGCGTTAAACAGTGCATTTCAAGGTATCCTCGCTTGAAAGTGACACTCTACAGTTAAAATATTTTTGCGGATATCGATAGCCATTCACTAAGGACGCTTTTTGGCTGATCCTGGAAGTTTATGTAGCTGATTGATCATAAGCTCTGCTGCTTTTTGCTCAGCAATACGGCGACTCTCACCAGATTCAGTAATATCAGGACAGTTATTGATATTGACGTGACAGCGTACTACAAAGATTTGATGGGGAGCATTACCGCGCGTTTCCATTAGCTCATAGTTTGGCAAATCAAACTGCTTCGACTGTAGCCACTCTTGCAAACGGCTTTTGGCGTCTTTTAGTGCTTTTTGGTCGTTGACGTTATCGATCAAATCTCCATACCATGACAGCACGCAGTTTCTAGTAATATCCATATCATGACTGTCTAAGTAGATAGCACCAATCAATGACTCTACTGCGTCAGCCAGAATAGAGGCGCGATTGCGACCACCACCTTTACGCTCACCTACTCCTAATATTAGATGGTTAGACAACTCCAAGTTTTGTGCAATGATAACCAGTGACTCTTGGCGTACAAGCGTGGCACGCATACGAGTGAGACGTCCTTCATTCTGATTAGGATAACGATGGTATAGCGCTTCGCCCACAATCATACCCAACAGCGCGTCGCCTAAAAACTCTAAACGCTCGTAGTTTTTTTTGCTGTCAAATGAGCGATGTGTCAATGCAAGCTTTGGGAGGCTCAAGTCATTAAAAACATAGCCTAACTTACGCGTCAATACCGCTAACCGCTGAATAAATTCTGAGCTAACAACAAGCGTGTCGACAGACGTGCTATTTTTTTTGGGAGTAGGAACCGCTTGGGAATGTTGCGAAGTTGGTTTCATGCGTGGCTTGTGGTTATCCCTTCTGTTTTACAGATTTAGTTTAATAAAAGTATACGTTGGGCAATATCAAGAGTATAAAAGTACTGTGCTGGATTGCTGCCGCTTACTTTGCTTCAGCCATATCAACATTGCCTTCGAAACGATTGACAATATCAACATTGCTAAAAAAATTATTGGTTACTTCGTATTTTTTATGAATAGCCAATTGGCCTGTTTTTTTGTCGGTAAAAGTAAATACTTCTTCTGCCTTGGTATCATAATCAGCATTGATAGACAGCTGTTTATTCACACGCTCAACGAACTGCTTGGCTGTTTCATTATTATTGTTGGCTACTTTTAGCTCTGCGCTCAAAAGCTTTGTTAACTGATAGTCACCAATTTGAGCAGGTAGGATAGCTACCATAAGCTTCAGAGAAATACCTAGCACCATAATAATGAGAACGATATTGGTTACACTAGCACCGCGCTGCGTGGTCAAACCAGATAACTGCTGCATTATGATATTCCTCTATGGGTAAATAACTGTTTTTGATGGCTACTTATCAGACAGCCATCAATTGGATAGCAATGATATTAGCATAAAACTATTATCTATAAATCAACCAATAGAGCACTCACAATGCTAATCAATAGTACCATTACGCTCAAAGGTCGGTAAATTTAGTCCAGGTGGTTTATGCATCCATATGTAGACGGCTTTACCTGCTAGGTTTTCATCAGGAACAAATCCCCAAAATCGACCATCTGCACTACGATCGCGGTTATCACCCATCACAAAATACTGACCTTCTGGTACTTCGATACGCCACTCTGTGCCTTCTGAATCAACCACTTCTGGCGATTGTTGTTGTAAAAAAGGCGCGTACTGTGCGCTGTTCATACCATCTAAATAGCGAACTAAGTGCTGGTTGTCACCTTGGGTTTCCTGAAAATACTTGGCTGCATCTTCTTCTTGCTGACCCATTGCAGCCGCACTCTCTTCAGTGAGCACTTGACCTGGACCCATCTGTCCTGGCAAATAGAGCTGTGACGTCAATTCAGCATTTGCATCAAAATCGATAGGTAGCGTATCTACAGGAACATCATTGATAGAAATCGTACCCTGACTGTAGCTGACCGTATCACCAGGCAAACCAATCAAGCGTTTAATATAGTAGATGCTTGGGTTTTCAGGATAGCGAAATACCACCACGTCACCATGCTCAGGCTCACCTATATCCACAACTTTATTATAAGTCAGTGGTAAACGGACGCCATAAGCATACTTGTTGACTGCAATGAAGTCACCCGTATACAACGTTGGTACCATAGAGGATGATGGAATATTAAAAGGCTCAACCAAAAACGAGCGTACAACCAGTACCACGGCCAAAACAGGGAAAAAGTCATAAGCCCAGCGTACCAAGAGGCTTTCTTGACCCCGCCCTCGAGTTTTACGTTGCTTGAGCGCAAGCTTATCCAACAGCCATACAATCCCTAAGCCTATAGTTAACGGTACTAAAATTAAATTAAAATCAAAATCCATACCAAATTACCTATTAACACGCTGCCTGTATAGCTGCTTTGACGATAAGACCAACGACGTTTAACTGTGATGTACCAAAACTATAGTAGATAACGCTAGTGTTTAGCTATCTACTTGCAGGACAGCCAAGAAGGCTTCTTGTGGAATCTCCACATTACCCACTTGCTTCATACGTTTTTTACCCGCTTTTTGCTTAGACAGCAGTTTCTTCTTACGTGATACATCGCCACCATAGCACTTAGCCAATACATCTTTACGCATCGCTTTTACGGTACTACGACCAATAATCTGACTACCGATAGCTGCCTGAATAGCCACATCGAACATCTGACGCGGAATCAACTCTTTCATCTTGGTCACGAGCTGGTTGCCGCGGAAACGTGCTTGATCTTGATGGACAATCATTGCCAAGGCGTCAACTTTATCGCCATTGATTAGTACGTCAACCTTGACCAGTTTATCCACTTGGTAACGATCAAAGTTATAGTCTAGTGAAGCAAACCCGCGAGAGACTGACTTTAGACGATCAAAGAAATCCATGACCACCTCGCCCATCGGAATATCAAAGATAATCTGAACTTGCTTGCCCATAAAACGCATATCGACCTGTACACCGCGGCGCTCGATGCACAGCGTCATGACATTACCTAGGTAATCTTGCGGCACTAGAATCTGACAGCGCGCAATCGGCTCACGGAACTCTTCGATATTGTTCGGCTCAGGCAGTCTTGATGGATTATCAACATAGATAACCTCGCCGCCTTTCTTTTCGATCTCATAGATAACAGACGGTGCAGTGGTGATCAAATCCAAGTTATACTCGCGTTCTAGACGCTCTTGAATAATCTCCATGTGTAGCATACCCAAGAAGCCACAACGAAAGCCAAAGCCTAATGCATCTGAGGTATCCGGCTCAAAAAACAACGACGCATCGTTGATTTGTAATTTCTGTAGTGCTTCACGGAACTTTTCAAAATCACTAGAATCTACTGGGAACATCCCTGCATATACTTGCGGGGTAATCTGTTTGAAACCTGGAATACGATCGACGTCAGGCGTTTTAGAATGCGTAATCGTATCGCCTACTGGGGCACCAGCAATATCTTTAATACCCGCAATGATAAAGCCCACTTCGCCTGCTTCTAAGACGCCAGTATCGACAGGCTTAGGGGTGAATACACCGATAGAACTCACGGGATGAGCATCGCCGGTCGATTTGATATAAATCTTATCGCCCTTTCTCACAGTTCCTTGGCGTACGCGTACTAGCGATACCACGCCCAAATAGCTATCAAACCATGAATCAATGATAAGTGCTTGCAGAGGTGCTTCGCGGTCGCCAGTCGGTGCCGGAATAAACTCAACCAGTGCTTCGAGCAATTTATCAACACCAAGACCAGATTTCGCTGAGACACGCGGTGCATCTACTGCATCGATGCCGATGATATCTTCAATCTCTTGAATAACACGCTCAGGCTCTACTTGTGGCAAGTCAATTTTGTTGAGGACTGCCATTACTTCTAGACCTTGGTCTACTGCTGTGTAGCAGTTGGCAACCGACTGTGCTTCTACGCCTTGAGCCGCATCAACGACCAATAGCGCGCCTTCACAAGCCGCCAACGAGCGCGATACTTCATATGAGAAGTCAACGTGCCCGGGCGTATCAATAAAGTTCAGCTGATAGCGCTCACCATTTGGGTGATCATAAAACAGCGTTACCGACTGTGCTTTGATGGTAATACCGCGCTCACGCTCAATATCCATCGAGTCGAGCACCTGCGCCTGCATCTCTCGATCTTGCAAGGCACCGCACATCTGAATAAAACGATCGGCAAGGGTCGACTTACCATGATCAATGTGGGCAATGATTGAAAAGTTACGAATATTGGCTAATGCAGTCACAAAGCGCCTACTAATTTAAGGGTGATAGAATAATGAAGCTAAAGAACAGATGCGGTCAGGTACAATTGGAGATACTTGTGCTTCGTTGAGAATTAGATGTCTCAATCCAGTCAATTTTAATAATGTCGTCGCCTACTATACAAAGCCAAGCACATTAACTCTTATGCATACGCATGAAGGAGTATTCTAGCAGTTTTCGACCACAAAGTAAGGCGATTTTAGTAGTAGAGAGACGATTTATCAATGGTTTAAGATTGACTGATAATCGGCAAGAGATATTTAACTAAGCAGTGACGTCTAGAAACTTTTGAGACAAGACATTATTTGAAGCAAAAAAAAACCAATCTCAATAGATTGGTTTCTTTAGTACTGCTATATATGGTGGCGATGAAGAGACTTGAACTCTTGACCTCACGATTATGAGTCATGCGCTCTAACCAGCTGAGCTACATCGCCGTTTTAGGCTGCACATTATGCCCAAGCTATTGACTGTCGTCAACCCCTAATAAGCATTTTTTGCAAAAAAACGAATGTAATTCAGATTAATTGCAACGATTACTACAACAAACAATAAAAAAGGTTTGGTAAACCGATAAGCCGGGTTCTGTCGTGGACGATCATTCCTCTAGGCGTATCATCGCTAATACGCTCAAGCAACCTACCCGCATCGAACGCGGGCCGCGCCATGCCGATGCCTATTTGGTCTTGCTACGCGTGGAGTTTACCATGCCGTGAGATGTTGCCATTCACGCGGTGCGCTCTTACCGCACCCTTTCACCCTTACCGATAATACCTTAAGATACTAAAGGCGGTCTACTCTCTGCTGCACTGGTCGTCAAGTTACCCTGCCCAGCCGTTAGCTGGCACGCTGCCCTATGTAGCCCGGACTTTCCTCCCCTGCTCATCTGTTGCCAGTGTGCAGCGGCGATCGCCTAGTCTACCAAGCGCGCTAGTATAGCAAACTTATGAGGGCCTGCGACTGTCTTTTGAATTTATTTTCAAGGACAGCACAAATAACTTAGATAAAATCTTTTGGTAAAGACAAACAACAGTCGCTCGATATTGTATCGGTGCTAGCAACTTCTATATATGGGAGCTGCAACCAATGCGCTTTAGGGTAATGGCAAGCCAAATAGGCTTGCAAAAAATCGATGGTACTGTTTGCAATCTCAGCATCCGTTTGCTCAGCGTCATCATGAATATGATTATAAATCACACTATGCACTGTTAGGCCGCGCGATTTTATGACTTCTAAACTCAGTAATGTGTGATTGATGCTGCCTAATCGGCCAGAGGTAACCAAGACGATAGGATAGCCTTTCTCCGCAATATAATCTAAGGTCAATAATTCAGTAGTAATGGGAACTAATAAGCCGCCTGCTCCTTCTAATAACACCATATCGTAATCGGCTTGCAATGCTTTGGTGGCTTCAGTAATCATCTGAATATCTAGGGGCTGGTTTGCCAATGCAGCAGAAAGATGCGGTGAGGCAGGTTTCTCGTAGCGATAAGGACAGGTGGTAAAATCTAAATCACAAGGCTGCAGCGGAATCTTCATCAACTTGCGGTGGCTTAAGATATCATCTGCAATGCCTAGTTCGCCATTTGCTTGTTTACTGATGCCTGTTTGCACCAGTTTCTGTGTCATGACATTTACACCTTGCTGCATCAACGCTTTAGCAAGCAGTCCAGTAGCATAGGTTTTACCGATATCGGTATCAATGCCAGATACAAATAGCACGCTCATAGCTGACCTCGGCTTTCTAAATACGTACGCACCACTTTTAGGAGTGCTTGGCATAAGGTAGTCAGCTCGTCATCAGTAATCACATAAGGTGGCATGATGTACACCAATTTACCAAACGGTCTAACCCAAATACCGTTATCAATCAATAAAGACTGAAAAATGGGCATATCGACCGCGTCATGCAACTCAATCACAGCAACTGCGCCCAAACAACGAACCTCAGCAACACCTTCTAATAACGCGGCAGGCGCTAACTGCTGTCCCATAATAGTCTGCATGTTTGCGGTACACGCTTCGATATCATAAGACAGGATCAAATCAATCGATGCACATGCCACTGCACAAGCTAAAGGATTGCCCATAAAGGTTGGGCCATGCATCAGTGCTGGATAATCACTATTGTGAATGGTATCGGCAATATGACGGGTACATAACGTTGCGGCGAAAGTCATATAGCCACCTGTCAGTGCTTTGCCAATGGTCATGATATCAGGGCTAATAGCTGCATGTTCACACGCAAATAATTTACCACTACGCCCAAACCCAGTGGCGATTTCATCGGCAATCAAGAGCACATCATGCTCATCACACAGTTGACGCAGCAATTGTAGATATTCAGGACTATAAAAACGCATTCCGCCTGCGCCCTGAATAATTGGCTCAATGATAAATCCCGCCAGCTGCGCACCATACTCGACAAAAAACTGAGCTAATGATTCACGCTCATCTACTGTCAATGCGCGATCTAAGCCAAGCGGCGGCGCAGGGACGAAATGCTGCATCGGTAATTGCTTGCCATACAGGCTGTGCATACCATTAACAGGATCGCAGACACTCATGGCATTCCACGTGTCTCCGTAATACCCTGAATGGGTTGACGCAAACTGCTGCTTGAATGGACGCTTAGCAGCCACTTGATATTGCAATGCCATTTTTAGTGCCACTTCTACGGCAATACTGCCACTATCTGCATAAAAAATCGCATCGAGACCAGCAGGAACAATATCGAGTAGCTTTTTGCCTAAATTTATAGCTGGCTGATGGGTCAATCCACCAAACATCACATGCGCCATTTTGCTCAACTGCTGGGTCAGCGCTTCGTTTAGCTTGGGGTGATTGTAGCCATGGACGCTCGCCCACCATGACGACATCCCATCAATCAGACGCGTGCCATCTTCGGTGATGATATAAATACCTTCAGCGCGATCGATTACGATATTAGAATAAGTGGGTGGCAGACTGGCATATGGGTGCCAAAGATGTCGCTGATCGAACTCACTTGCTACTTGAATGAGTTTGGTTGTTGTTTGCGTGGTTATTGTTTCCATAGTCATCGTGCTGTCCCTAAAACGTTGTAAATCCAAACGTCATCAATCGCTTATCAATGTTTTATTGACCCGTAATTCGCTTGTATTTAGACAATAAATCACTCTCTGTTTCGACATGATCAGGATCATGAGGGATACAGTCAACTGGACAGATCACCACGCACTGCGGCTCTTCAAAATGTCCGACACATTCTGTACATAAATCAGGGTCGATGACATAGATATCATCGCCTTCTGAGATGGCCTCATTGGGACAAGCGGGCTCACACACATCACAGTTGATGCACTCATCAGTGATTAATAGTGCCATAAACTGCTCCTTATATTTTAATCGTCTCACGCGTAACTGGTCTCTCTTTGCCATTTTGGCAAGTCCTACCAGCAAACCGTTTAGTCAGCATCTACTATTCAATATTTAATTTTTTGTCAAAAGCTTGCAAGACACAGGGCGGGACGAATTTATTAACATCACCGCCGAGTTTGGCAATTTCACGAATCATGGTAGACGAGATAAACGAGTAGTTCTGAGATGGGGTCAAAAATACGGCTTCAAAGTTTTCGTCTAGCTCGCGGTTCATGTTGGCCAATTGAAATTCATACTCAAAATCTGACATCGCTCGTAACCCACGTAACACTGCCGTAGCGTGCTTTTCGCGCATAAAGTCAACAAGCAACCCTTCAAAGCCAATCACAGATACTTGCGGTAAGTCTGCAAATACGGTTTCGACCAAGGCGACCCGCTCTTCAAAATTGAACAGGGGTTTTTTATGATGCCCTGAGGCAACCGCAATAACGACCTCATCAAATAACTTGACGGCGCGTGTAACCAAATCCACATGACCGTTGGTAATAGGATCAAAGGTACCAGGGTATAGAATTTTGGTATGTAGCTTTGAGGAATTAGGAGAAATAGAGTGGCTCATAGCATGACTGATATAATCGGTAATATTAGGCCATATGCTAGCAAATTTTGCTCAAACTTAATACTTATCTGCTACATTTGTCCTAACAGCTGATTTACCTTTTCATCAGAGGCTTTGATACAATAGGCAGTTCGACTCATCCATCTCATAATCGAAATAAAAAACAAGACTAGTTATTGGATTAAGATGAGGAATTAGTAGGACTGATCAGATAAGGCGCTCGCATTTCGGGCAAACCTTATGGAGAAATTATGTCAAAAAAATCAAAAAAACCTGATAATCAGATTTGCGCCAATAAAAAAGCGCGTCATGAGTATTTTATCGAAGAAACCTTTGAGGCAGGACTGGCATTACAAGGTTGGGAAGTAAAAGCCATTCGTGCAGGGAAGATGACGATTACCGAAGCGTACGTCATATTTCGCAATAACGAAGCCTTCCTGTTCGGTGCGCACATTCAGCCATTACTGTCGAGCTCAACGCACGTTAGTCCAGACAGTATTCGTACCCGTAAACTGCTGCTGAACCGTCGTGAAATCGAAAAGCTGTCTGGGGCAATCAACCAAAAAGGCTATGCTTGCGTACCGCTGTCTTGTTACTGGAAAAACTCACTGGTGAAATGCCAAATTGGTCTAGCATTGGGTAAAAAGCAGCATGACAAGCGTAAGACACTAAAAGATCGTGACTGGGAACGTGATAAACAGCGCGGTTTCAAACAGCATTTAGATTAAGCGTTATTTAATCTATATAAAAAAGGACGACTCAATATTTACTGAGCCGTCCTTTTTTGTTGTCTATCACATTTTTTAAATAATCATTTTAAACGCTAGTTGGTAAAAATAGGCTTTGCAAAATAGCCATCTTTATAATATCTAGCCAGTGGCTTTCTATGCCATTTGCTCTTCTAGAGATGCTGCTGTCTTTCTACTAGCCTGACGCAATTGCCTAACACCATGAGTAATCAAACACGCCATACCTAACCAAATCAGACCGTAGCTATAGATCATCACTGACTCAAAAGGATTACCCAGCACGGTCACTGCCAAAATAAATAGCAACGCAGGCTCTAGATAGCTCATCATGCCGTAAACATTGACGGGTAGCATTTGACTGGCATCAATATTAGTTTTCATTGCCAAGACGCTGAGCACACCCAATCCTACTAGCATCATGATAAAGAAAACAGAGCCGCCAACCAGCGCTACACTGTTTGGGGCAAAAAAGAATAAGTAAGCCAACGCAAAGGGCGCAGATATCGTCAAATCGACCAACAATCCCGTTACAGCACCGATTCCTTGCATGCGGCGTAAAATGTAATAAATAGGATACGTACCACACACCCATAGCGTCGCCCAAGAAACACTCTGCGTACGGATAACTTCGCTACCCACACCCAATGCAGCAAAGGCTACTGCCAGCCATTGCAAACGACTGAGTTTTTCGCCAAAAAGCACGCAACCAAACACCACCATCATCAGTGGGAATAAGAAGTACCCCATCGCGGTTTGCACACCTTGTCCATTGACTGGCGCCCACATAAACAACCAAAACTGGCTGAGAAATATCGGTGTAGGCAGTAGCAACCAAGCCCATTGCTTAGTGCCTTTGAGCACTTTCAATTTATCAACGTGCAATCCTAGACGTCCACTCACTATTAAGTATCCGACCAACGCTGCCCACATCGCGAGCATGCGCCAGATGAAAACCTGCGTCCCTGATAACGGCGCCAAAAAACTGCTATACGCATAGAGGACGCCAAATAGCACATTGGATAATATGGCAAAAGACACCCCTAATATCAGAGTGCGTTGCTGTGTGTTACCTGCCGTCCAAATCGCAGGTAATGGCAAACGTGCAGCAGTCGTTGCTAGCGTATTAGCGAATACATTGGAGAGCATTGAGATAGACATGATAAGCACCGTAGATATTAATAGATTGTAGAAACTCAATTGTTGGCTCTCATTTTTGAGTAGCTCTGATTGATATGGTCTATTTTACTAGGATGCTTTGATATATTATCTCTATATAAACCTATTTATGAATAAAAATATCATATTACTGTCGTATAAATCATTATTTTCTTATATTAAAATTTTTAGTGATAATTTTTATAAAATCACTAAACTCTCTGCTACCAAGGATATCCTGAGATGAGTCATATTTTAGATAATACTGATAAAGCTATTTTGAATTTGCTACAAGATGATGCAACATTACCGCTTAAAACTGTCGCAGAGCGAGTGCATGTGTCTATTGCAACGGCGCAGCGGCGTATACAAGCACTCATAGATCATGACGTAATTACCAAACAAGTCGCCATCGTCAATCCTGACAAAGTAGGCTATGGTCTGACGGCGGTGGTCATGATAGAAATGGAGCGCTCTAATACGTCGATGCAGCATCGGTTTGAGCGCTTGATGGATGCACAATCACGAATCATGAGCTGTTATGAAGTATCGGGCGATTTTGATTTTATGTTGATGGTCAATGCCAAAAATATGAGTGACTACCATCAATTCACTCGCAGCTTACTGACGTACGAAAACAATGTCCGTAATTTTAAAAGCCAGTTTGTGATGAACTTTACCAAGAGTGGAACCAAAATCACGTTGGACTGATAACCTCTATCTGTCTAATGCAACGGTATTTTTATAAATTCTGGTGACAAGTAGATAAGTGGTCGCTAATCCCTGTACGATATAGTAAAAGTTAGATAAGCAGTAAAATCTCGATGGTTCATTCTATAGACAAGGACGCCTACTCATGACTAACGACACACACTCTACTGGCACGGATATGCATGCCACACAAAAATCACTGCGCCCAAAAGCAATGCTAGCAGGGGCTTTGTTCGCGACAGCACTAGCCAGCTCAGGCTGCGCTACCAGCTCATTACTTGACAGTGGCAAGTATGTCACGACTAATACAGAAAAACAGATATTCTCTGAAGATCAAATCATAGCCTTTGGTCGCCCAGCGCAGGCGTTACCTAAAATGCCAAACGCAACGATGGTGATCGTGGGTGAGAAGAACAGTTACGTACTCACCCAAGGTGGGACTGAGATGGTGAGCTTACTGAGCAATCTGACACAAAAAAACATTCAAGTTGATAATGACATGAGCTTTTATGTGCCAAACAACGATGGCTATTTTCAAGGGGAAATGAAGCTGTCTTATGCCAAACTAAAAGATGAGTTTGGGCGCGCGGATTATCAGTTCTTTTTGCAAAACAATGGCTTGGAGTGCACCTCAGCAAGTGATCAACGCATGAATGCTCAGCGCTTTTGCTTCAGTGTGCCTGTGAAAGGAGCTATCTATCCGCAAGTCAGCAATTTGGGGCTCATTCAGTCAAACTATCGCGCCTTGACCAAACCTTATACCGTAAGCTTCTATACAAAGACTCAGCAAGATATGGTCACCCGTAGCGGACCAAACGGTGTGCAAAAGCTGGTATTGCTACCCTTTGCACTCGCTTTTGATGTGATTACCTTCCCGCTTCAACTGGTAGAGTAGATAGTTGACAACTATTAGGTAGTCCATTTTCTAATATCAATTTTTAAACCACATTGTATAAACCACATTGTACAAGGCACGTTATCGAAAGGTACTCCATACTCAACCGTAACGCGCCCACTTGGTCTATTAAAACAACTTTTCGACGACTGCTTTTGGATAACTTTGCTTGGTCGTTTGTGCAGCTTGAAACAATATCTCATCTGCCTCAACAGGTCCTGCAACGTCGCACAAGCAAACATAAGCAAGCTGAATCAAATTATTGAGAAGATACTCATTGTCAGGTACGGCTGGACGATCACCGTCCAAAAATGATTTGATATTGATACTATGCCCTTTGAAGGTGCGCTCTTGCGAGACAGTTTGGTGCATGGTCAAAAAAAAGTTACGACTGTCGATGGTCGTTAATTGACTGCGAAGCGTCTCCATCACTGTATAAAACGCCAATACCAGCTCAGAGAGAGGCAATGGTACTGGTGTATCGATGGTCTCTTGCTGACTGTCGGTCTCCACTATCTGCTCGTTGCTCGCTTGCAGCGTATCCCAAAAGCCTTTACGAATCTCAGATTTATGCGTTTGTAGCTCAGGATAGCGCCTAGTTGCGTCCAACACGCACTGTTGCATCATCTTCACAGAGACCGCCGGATACCGTAGCCATTGCGTCTTCAGCAGTCGTACTTCCTCAGGATGTAAGTATTTTGCCAGCACCTCTGCCATCGTGGATACCGTTTGGTCTACGGATTGAGTATCAGTATTCATCAGCTCTCTCCTATAAGTGACGCTCTGTTAGACTTTTAGCATCAAACATTTGCTTTTGAAACTCAGGGTAACCCAGCTCTGCATGCTCGGTATAATCAAGGCCACGCTGTTCATGTAAACGGCTTGCCTTTAATCCAAAGCTCAGATCAATCAGCTTATACATAATAAGACCCAGACCTAATGCCCATACCAAAGCCACACCGACGCCCAGCGCCTGCACGCCCAGCCGTGATAAATTAAATAAATCCCCTGTATAGAATAATCCAGCTGCGAGTGTACCCCAGACACCGCCGAATCCATGTACAGCCACTGCTGAGACCACATCATCGATCTTGAGCTTTAGTAGCGCCTGCGTAGACAATATATAGACCACGGCAGCAACCCCACCGATAATAATAGAATATAAAGGCGTCGTTGTGGCACAGCCTGCCGTGATAGACACGAGTCCGATCAAACTGGCATTGACACTATCACTGAGCAAGATTGCTTTGTTCAGTGTCCGAGAGATCAGCATATAGCTCACTACAGCACTGACTGCGGCGACAAAGGTATTAACCGCGATAAGACCGATATCGCCTGTGATAGACAGGGTCGATCCAGCATTGAACCCAAACCAGCCAAACCACAAGATAAACCCGCCTAGCGCCAGTAGCGTCATGTTATGCCCTGCGATCAATCGCGGCGTCCCATCAGGTGCAAAACGGCCCAGTCTCGGTCCGATAACTAAAACACCTGCCAGCGCCAACCAGCCGCCGATAGAATGGACCACCGTCGAGCCAGCAAAATCAATAAAACCACGCTCAGCGAGCCAGCCTGACCCGCCAAAATAGCCACCCCAGACCCAGCTGGCAAACACAGGATAGATAAACAAACAAATCAAACAAGCTGCTATCGCATAACCGATGAACGAAACACGCTCTGCCATTGCACCACTAGCAATCGTCACCGCTGTCGCTGCAAACATCATCTGAAAGAACATCAGTGCCCAGTCCATATTGGATAGATTGACTGGCATAAAATGATCCGTGCCGACGAATCCGGAGTGATTGGTACCCATCATTAGCCCAAAACCAACTAAGTAGAACGCCAGACCACCGATACACATGTCGGTATAGTTTTTCATCATCACATTTACTGCATTTTTTGCGCGTACTGATCCGCTCTCTAGTAACGCAAAACCTGCCTGCATAAAGAACACCAAAACCCCGCCCCAAATAATCCAAGCAATGTTTTGATATTCGAGTAGCTGCGCCACCGTCAATGTGTCTGCTTCCGCAGCTTGTGCACTAGCTATCGTGCCAAACAGTAGCGTATTGAGCACTAGTATCTTACCTAGTGATGACTTGAGTAGCTTCTCCAATACATCCAGCCCAACAGATGATGTTCTCATTTTATCTCCAAACACTTATCCAACCCTTTAAATGTTATCGGTGCACCATTTTCACTCATAGATGCACACAAATAAGCCCTGATAGAGTCGGAGCAAAACCTATGCCAGAATCTGTGGAGAAAAATTAGAACGGCCAACAAACATGAGAAAATGTGTTAGAAATGGGTTTGTCGCGCTGATGATATTGCTGCTCAGCTTGCGTTATTTTTATCGCTACCCTGCTGTACTGGCGGCTTACTTTGTCACTGCAGTTTATCTCGCGCTATCAATAACTTATCGGCAATCACCACTCATAGAATAGGTCGCATAGTGAAGGTGATTCATGTTAAAATGAGCGCTTTTAAATCAGCATTTATCATCAATAATGAATAAAGGTTGTATTTTTAGTGCCATTTTCTAATTAACAGGTCCGCCCATGTCTGCCGATACCATCGCCCGCACTGCCTTTAAACAAGGCACCAAGCCACTTTATGATTATGACAAACACTGGGCGAGCTGCTACGAGCCGGCGCCTTATCTACCGATGAGCCGCAAAGAGATGGACGATCTGGGCTGGGATGCTTGCGATGTTATCATCGTATCGGGCGATGCGTATGTCGATCACCCAAGCTTTGGTATGGCGATTATCGGTCGCTTGCTTGAGTCACAGGGCTTTCGCGTCGGTATCATCGCGCAGCCAGATTGGAAGAGCAAAGATGCCTTTATGGAGCTTGGTAAGCCGGTCTATGCGTACGGCGTGACCGCTGGCAATATGGATAGTATGATCAACCGCTATACCGCCGATCGTAAAATCCGTAGTGATGATGCCTACTCTCCTGGGAACGTCGCTAATAAGCGCCCTGACCGCGCGGCTATCGTCTATAGTCAGCGCTGCCGTGAAGCCTATCCTGATGTGCCTATTATTTTAGGCGGTATTGAGGGCAGCTTACGCCGTATCGCGCATTATGACTATTGGTCAGACAAAGTGCGCCGTAGTATTTTGCTCGATGCGCGTGCGGATGTCTTATTGTATGGTAATGCTGAGCGCGCCATCGTCGATGTCGTACATGGTCTGTCAAAAGGCTATAGCTTTGAGCAAATGAGTAAGCTACGCGGTACAGCGTATTTATTGACCCCAACGCGTCGTCATTGGCAAGCGGATATGACTGAGGTCGCAAGTAACGATGTCGATACCGTTGGCCGTGTCGATCCGATCATCAACCCGTATGTCATGACCGAAGACGTTGATAGCTGCTCAATTGAGCAAAACAAGCCATCGGACTCGCCTGTCGGGCAAGCCATGCCGTCGTCCATGTCATCACAGTATCAGGGTTTTGTCGCTGAGCCAGTTGCCAATAAAGTTATCAACGCTGAACAAGTCGATGAAGAGACGCAAGTGGTACAAATGCGCGGCTTTGATAAGCCAATGACGGCACGTAAGCATAAAATTAAAATGCCGCCACGTGAAGAAACGGTGATTCGTCTGCCTGATTATGAGCATGTCAAATCTGATCCTGTACTCTATGCCCATGCCAATCGTATTTTGCATTTAGAGACCAATCCGGGTAATGCTCGCGCGCTCGTACAACGTCATAGCAGCGGTGCAGGTAACTCGCATACCTCTATCGATGTCTGGCTGAACCCGCCACCGATTCCACTCTCAACAGAAGAGATGGATTATGTGTTTGACTTGCCGTATGCCCGCCTGCCGCACCCAAGCTATGGCGATGCGCGCATCCCTGCTTATGACATGATTAAGTTTTCGGTCAATATCATGCGTGGTTGTTTTGGTGGCTGTACGTTCTGTTCGATCACTGAGCATGAAGGGCGCATTATCCAAAACCGTTCAGAAGAGTCGATCTTGCGCGAAGTCGAAGCGATTCGTGATACAGCCCCTAATTACACTGGCGTGATCTCTGACCTTGGCGGACCAACGGCTAATATGTATCGTCTGAGCTGTAAAGACGAAACCATTGAAAAGAACTGCCGTAAGCCGTCTTGTGTGTATCCTGATGTCTGCGAAAATCTACTGACCGATCACAGCAACTTGACCAAGCTATATCGTAAAGCTCGTGATATCAAGGGCGTGAAAAAAATCCTGATTGCCTCAGGCTTGCGTTACGATCTGGCGGTAAAAGATCCTGAATACGTCAAAGAGTTGGTCAGCCATCATGTCGGCGGTTATCTCAAGATTGCCCCTGAGCACTCTGAAGAAGGCGTGCTATCGAAGATGATGAAGCCGGGTATGGGCAGTTATGATCAATTCAAAGCGATGTTTGAGCAATTCAGTCAGGAAGCGGGCAAAGAACAGTATCTGATTCCTTACTTCATCGCCGCCCACCCGGGTACCAAAGATGAAGACATGATGAACCTTGCGCTGTGGCTCAAAAATAATGGCTACCGTGCCGACCAAGTACAGGCATTTTATCCAAGCCCAATGGCGACCGCGACCACCATGTATCACACGCACAAAGACCCGCTACACAAGGTTAGCCGTGATGAAGGTGATATGGATATCGTCAAGTCTGGCAAACAGCGTAAACTGCACAAAGCGTTCCTGCGCTATCATGATCCAAAAAACTGGGTGTTATTGCGTAAAGCGCTACAAGACATGGGCCGTAGCGATCTGATTGGTAAAAACCGTGGCTGCTTGATTCCACCATTTAACGCCAGTTTAGAAGGGCGTGACGCGGCGCAAGACAGCTATCAGTCAGCGCGCAAAAAGAACAGTCGCCTAGGCAATGACTCGGTGAAGCGTAGCAACAATTCGTCAAAGCCTAACGCCTCAAACCGTGCTGGCACAAACAAAAACGCCGCCGGGAAAAACACCAAGAAAAAAGTCAGTAAAGGCAACTTCCAAACTCAGCATACTGGTCTGCCACCGCGCAAAACCAAGTAGCATTAACGATATACAAAGACATGCTCAGTTTAGAGCGTGTTTAGTTCATCAAAAAAGCGTCTATCGACAATTCGTTGATAGGCGCTTTTTTATGCGCTGGCTTGAGCGATTTTTTATGAACAAACTGAGCAGTACCACTCACTACAATCGGTGTTTTTGATTTACTGCCTTTACTTTATAGAACATATGCAGTTGGTAGTATTTACGATTGACAGCACCTAGGATTGACAGCACCTAGAACTCATGGTACCTAGGGTTAGTGATACTCAGCATTAAGGGCATTTAGAATCATAAGTTACATTAGTCACGGATTAGGTAACCAAGCTAACAGGTAATAAACAATTTCTAACACTGAAATAGTTCGTTTTCGCTACTATAACCCTCATAGGCTACCTACCTAAATAAATATAATCGAATGACATCAGTGACAAACTCTGGAGAGAACCATGAACATGATAACTAAAATCGCAACCGCCCTACCAGCCCTTGCCCTATTGAGCGCTTGTGCTACGACGGCTCCAGAAACCACTGATACACCCGTCACAGAAAAGGTAACCGCGGCTTATGATCGCATGGCACCAGCACCGTATACCTGTACTGACGGCAGCAAAATCATGGCAAAGCAATCTATCAATAAAGAGCAAGTCATGGTCAATGCCACATTACCTAAAGTAAAATGGGCAGAGCAGCCAGTCGTCTTGAACGGCGGTGTAAAGGGTGACGTCGCAAGCTATGTCAACGACTCAAACCCAGAAGTCATCTATGCATGGCACATGAAAGAGGACAAAGGTATCTTTGCAATGAAATGGGCAAATGGAAAAGAGTATAAAGTAAACTGCCAGATTTAATCCGCCAATCATACATAGAAGATGATAGCGAAATGAAACAGTCATCCTAGGGTGGCTGTTTTTTTGTGCCCGTTTGATCGATAGTTTTGTGACTATGATTATGGCTATGGCTACGGTTATTAAAACAACTACATCTATCTGTTCTGGCTCTAGCATTGGCTCAAAAACTGGTCACTGACGCTTTTTGCTAGAGAACCGCTAAGAAACCTGTCAAAATAGTATTTATAGATCATATCCCTATATCGCACATGATATGAATGCTCTATAAGCAGCAATCAGTATCAAACGATAGCAAAGCAAGTAAACAAAAAGGATAACTCGATGGCGAAGCGTCTGATAAGCATAATGGTAGTGGCAACAGCGAGTATGTGGGCGCTGACAGCCTGCGATAACACCCCCGACTCCGTCGATACTGCTGATCAAGCAGCGAACACGGTAGCGACTGCAGATACCACAGCCGAGTCATCGACAGCAGAAGGCAAACTGGCTGCCAACACGGTAGACTGGTCACTGGTAGACAGCGGTGCAAAGCCTGCTGACCCCACCAACTACAAGTATCCATTTGCGATCGATAGTCAAAACGTCCGAGACTATGCTGAGTTTTTCAAAGTGGATGCGGCGACCGCACAGCACAACCTCACTATCAGCATGGCAAGTAATGAAGCACTGTCTAAAGTCTTGGATCAGCTGAGCGAAACCTATGTCTCACATGAGCTAACCGATGGCAATGAGATGACGCTTATCATTCATACCACGCCCGATGTTACTGCCAGTACCTACGATTATGTGCTGTCTGATGACTTTGCCAAAGGACTGGTATTGCCCATTGAGATTAAACCTGATGGTAAAAAAGGTGAGGTGAAGGTGCATGGTGAGATGGTGGAGTAGAAGTTGGGTTTTACCTCTCTAAGCTAATAGTAATTTCACTAAAAAAATTATATAGATTTTGTAGACAAGGAAGTCGATGTTTAAATCATATTATCAGCAGCATTCTTTGCTTAGCTCAGATGAAATTTACGAAGGTTTATTAAGTTATGGAATGTTTAGCGACAATTTACCATCTTTCTTACAATCTGTTGATTTTTTTGCTTGGTGCAAAGTACAGAAGCAAGATACCTTTCAGAAAACAGAAACTACTCCCGTCTACTATGAAAGTATAAGAAATATAAATATACCAAGGATTATTACTATTCCAAATCCTATCGCATATAGAAATCTATGTTTTAATTTGAAAAATAACTGGAATGATATTCTATTACACTTTCAAACCTATACAGGGGTAACCCTCCCAAACTTAAGACACCTAATAAATAGAATTAAGCTGCCTGATTGAGTTTCTGTATCGGTGTAAAACCGCCATTGCCCATGTTTGGGCGCTTATGATTATAATGGTATAACCAGTTTT
>NZ_JAMYEB010000014.1:0-70901 GCF_033790785.1 Psychrobacter sp. PP-21
CTGATCTTAACCCCATTGAGAAAAAATGGGCACAAGCAAAGTTTCTACGCCAAGGCTGGATGGAGAATAATCTGCCTAAACTGTTTCATGATATGGGCTGTATTTCTTTTATAGTGAACTGACTATATTTTAACGATAGTCTATTATGGTAAGGGCTGAGCACGACTTGAATTATGCTAAAATAGGCTAAAATTCATTGTCACGTCGCTCATAAGCGTATAAAGACATATAAATTTATCTACAATGAACAAATAATTGATAATGATAACTTTTAGGGCAAAATTATGAATAACCCAAACAATAACAACCGCGTAGTCATTAACTTAGATGATGGTCTTGATGACTTAGATGACGATGATATTACCTTACCCAGTCTACCGGTGCAATCGGTGCCCATCGTTGATGAGTCTGAACGCACAGCTGTACTAGAGGACAGTACGACAATCCAAGACATCTCAAATACCGATGCAGAAGAAAATATTGCTTTGGCCACGCCAATCATTATGACTGAAGAGCATAACGTACCTAAAGGAGATTCTGAAAGCTTTTCGAGTGTCACAGAGACAGATGTTGCAAACAACTCTGATACCGTGTCAACCGTACCCACCATGCCATTGCAAGAACAGTTGGGAGACACGCCAAGCGTGAGCCCAACGAATAGCAGCAGTATACAAACTGATAGTCCAAAAGAGCCAGTAGAAGAACCAGTAGAGCCGCAAGAGAATAAGAAAAAAGGCAGCTGGTTTAACCGGATGAAAACGGGACTCAGTAAGTCACGTAAAAACTTGGCCGAAGGGATGGTGAGTATTCTTATCGGTGGTAAAGAGATCGATGATGAGCTGTTAGAAGAGGTCGAAGATCAGTTACTGGTTGCTGATATTGGGGTCAACGCGACCAACCGTATCATTAAGAGCCTCACCGAGCAGACTGCTCGCGGTGATCTGATCTATGCACACTCATTATATAAAGCCTTGCAAAGCGAACTGGTTGATATTTTGACGCCTAAAGTTGAGCCATTGGTCATTGATACCAGCAAAAAACCATTTGTTATTTTAGTGGTTGGCGTTAATGGTGTGGGCAAGACAACAACCATTGGTAAACTTGCCAAGCGTTTACAAGGTGAAGGTAAGTCAGTCATGCTAGCAGCAGGTGATACGTTCCGTGCAGCAGCCACCGAGCAGCTGCAAATTTGGGGTGAGCGTAATGATATCCCAGTCGTTGCGCAAGGGCATGGCTCTGATAGTGCTTCTGTCATCTTTGATGCCATGCAATCTGCCAAAGCCAAAAATATCGATGTCCTTATAGCCGATACAGCTGGTCGTCTACAGAATAAGACACATTTGATGGCAGAATTAGAGAAGGTCGTACGCGTGATGCGTAAGGCTGATCCAAGCGCACCGCATGAAGGTATGATCGTACTCGATGCTGGTACGGGTCAGAACGCCATCAATCAAGTTGAGTTATTCAACAAGGTTGTACCTCTGACGGGTATTACTATTACCAAACTGGACGGCACTGCTAAAGGGGGCGTAGTATTCAATATCGCTGAGACGACAGATGTGCCTATCCGCTACATTGGTGTGGGTGAGTCTATTGATGATTTGCGCGCCTTTAGTCCAAAACAATTTGTCGCCGCTTTGTTTGAGACCGACGATAAAGAATAAGAGAGCCAGTTAATTGGTAAATTATTTTTAAAAGAATAGGGAAGTAGACGCCATGATCGTTACTACTGCAACTGTTGGGTTACATCGATTCACACTGATTGCTCGTGTCAATGAGAATGGTAAGCCTGTGCTCGTTGAAGCCAACTGGCTGTTGGCAGGTAACTCATGGCATAGCTCAAAATCTGTCCCTAAAATCAAAAAGTATTACGGTATGTCAGATGAAGATTTCACCTTTATAGATAGTAATAGCCTAAGCATGAGTGAACCTGCTCAAGCGTTGTTAATAGAAACGATTTTCCAACTCAAAGATTACGCTGCTGGTAAGCGTAAGACACTGGATTTACCTTTGGATTTTTCTATGGGTACTGAGTTTCAGCAAAGAGTATGGCAGGCACTGCAGGGTATTGAGTATGGCGAAACCATTAGCTATGCCACACTCGCCCAGCGTGTCAACAGTCCAAAGGGATTCCGTGCGGTCGCGCAGGCTAACGGTAAGAATCCTTTTAGTATCATCGTTCCTTGTCATCGTGTCATTGCGAGCGATGGCAAGCTTGGTGGCTATACAGGCGGGCTGGATAAAAAGGAATATTTGTTAGCGCTTGAAAATGCATGGTATAAAAAGTAGTTTTATTTATTTTTTCCATAGAAAAAAGGGCCAAACACATCAGTATTTAGCCCTTTTTTTAAACTGCTAATCAGATTATGCCTCAAGTTGCGCCATGACATCAGCAGAGAAATTCACATTAGTATAAACTTCTTGCACATCATCGGCATCTTCTAACATATCAATCATTTTTATGATCTTTTCAGCATCATCGATACTATCGATCTCAGCCGTAGTAGATGGCGACATAGTCACCTCAGCATTATTAGAAACAAGACCAGCCGCATTTAGAGCATCTTGGACTTTACCGAAACTTTCCCATTCGGTAATGACAAGCAAACTCTCACCATCGTTTTCGATATCAACGGCACCAGCATCTAGTGCTACTAGCATCACCTCGTCCTCTAAGCTCACATCATTGAAAGTGATCTCACCACGTTTGGTAAACAGGTAAGCCACTGAACCTGATGTACCAAGGTTGCCATCACATTTGGTAAAAGCGTGACGGACTTCACTTACCGTACGATTGAGGTTGTCAGTCATGGTTTCGACAAGTACCGCCACACCGCCAACACCGTAGCCTTCGTAGCTGACTTCTTCCATATTTTCGTTATCGCCGCCGCCTGTACCACGGTCGACAGCACGGTTGATCGTGTCACGAGTCATGTTGACCGATAGGGCTTTTTCGATAACGGCACGCAAGCGTGGGTTTTTATCAGGATCAGGATCACCTTGTTTGGCTGCTGAGACGATTTCACGGATAACTTTGGTAAATATCTTGCCTCTTACTGCATCCTGACGGGCTTTGCGGTGTTTAATATTTGCCCATTTTGAATGGCCTGCCATATAACATCCTTAGATTCTACGTATTATTTTTTGTGGGTAAAAAGAATTATAGTTGCACTCTTTAGTATGTGATTGTCTGATTCCATACTATCATTACTTTGTCTGCTTGAGGTAGTAGCGCTACTGGCACGTTAACGATTTGTATGTTGTTAAAGGTGCTTTTTTGCTACACTGTGGCAACTTATAGATTGTACTCACTATGATAAGTGAGCGATATTATAAACCAGTTTTAGCCGTCTTGACCAACTTGCCCTTATCCATCACATTTTAAATCATTGAATGCTATCAAGCCATTGATTTTATAAAGTACTGATTCTATGAAGCAACCCACTGCCGAAGCTCTGACACACTTGCGTAACCGCATACATATCATCATCGAAGGGACAGATACCCGCTCGGGTAAGCTTTTTGATATTGTTTTGCTGATTGCGATTTTGGCCAGTGTTGCTGTTGTCATGCTTGATAGTGTGCTGTATATGCGCTTGCAATATGGCACCTTGTTTTTTTATGCAGAGTGGTTCTTTACTATTCTGTTTACCATTGAGTATGTGCTAAGGCTGTTTTCGGCACCGAACCGCTTACGCTATGCGTTTAGTTTCTTTGGTATAGTGGATTTACTGTCTGTACTGCCGAGTTATTTGAGTTTGATGTTTGTGGGCGTGCAGTATCTACTGGTGATACGAGTATTGCGTATTTTACGTATATTCCGTGTACTCAAGCTCAAAGCCTACATGCAACAGGCTGGTTTTTTGGCCTCTGCACTAAGGACCAGTCAACAGAAAATCACGGTATTTTTCTTATCACTTGTACTGCTTGTGACTATCTTTGGTTCCATTATTTATGTGGTAGAAGGGCCTGAGAATGGGTTTACTAGTATCCCATTGTCTATCTACTGGGCGGTCGTCACGATGACGACAGTGGGTTATGGTGATATGTCTCCCAAAACACCGTTAGGGCAGGCAATAGCAACCATGGTCATGATCACAGGTTATTCGATTATTGCGGTACCGACAGGTATCTTTACCTCTGAGCTTGCTCGTAATATGCGTCCACAGCTCAATCCAGTGACTTGCCCCAACTGCGGTAAATTTGGACATGCCGTAGGCGCAGACTTTTGCGATCGCTGTGGTCATGCGTTACATATTTAGTGAGCCGTTTTTTAGCCAACAACCAGTGTGGTAGCGACCGTTAGACGATTCATTAGGCTTCAATGTATTCGTCAACGAGTGGTGATAGGTCGATTTTGACATCTAGATTGACCAAGTTCCAATACTGTCCTGATATAGTACGGTCTAGCATCATCGTTGTGGCGGAAGGCTGAAACTGACCAAAGTATTTTAATGACGTGCGCATTTGGGCAATAGCATCATGATGTATCTGACTGCTACCAAAATCAAAGGCACCTTCTTGATAAGGGCTAATGGATAAAGGTTTTAGGCCAATCGATAGCCATTTTTCATAGAACTCACCGGGGATGTTTTTGTCATCTTCACGGCGAATATCTAGAGCGACAAGGTCTTGCTCGAGTGCGGTCACATCGCCTTTAATAGCATGTCTTGCGAAACGACGGAACAGTTGGACTTCGCTATCGCTATAGCTACGAATACCGCCAAAATCATAGGCGACTACGCTACCGTCATGACGAAAGGCAAAGTTACCTGGATGTGGGTCACAATGCATGCGGTACAAGCCAAATAGCTGTCCTGCGGTAAAGTGGAACAAACGCTCGGCTATTTTTTGTTTTATATCATTGTCCCACGTTGCGGCAACCGTCAGTGTTTCTCCCATCTCTTCTGTCAATGTCAAAATCCGTCTGGAAGAATGGCTGCTGATAACCTTAGGAATGATAAGTCCTTCATCGTCTGCATGAAAAGCACCAAACACACGTAAGTTATGCGCTTCCTTGACGTAGTCAAGCTCATCGTGTAGGCTTTGGCGAATCTCATTAAAAAGCTGCTCTTGTAATTGCTTGCTCATATTGAGTACGCCGGCAATTTTTAGCGCCATGCGAACTTGTTTGAGATCACTATCACAGTTTTCATCAACATCAGGATACTGGACTTTGACCACCACTCTTTGACCAGAGCTCAAAACGGCCTTATGCACTTGTCCGATAGATGCTGCGGCAAATGGCGTCTCGTCAAACTCACTGAATAACTCTGGCATAGGCGCGTTGAGTTCACGCTCGACTTGCGCACGTATCTGCGCATAGGGCATTGGTGGTGCATCTTTTTGGAGCTTTTCTAGAGCAGTGGCAACCTCAGGTGGAAACACATCTTTGTATTGTGAGGCAATCTGTCCTACTTTCATCACCGCACCTTTCATCTCACCCAAAGTTTCGGCAATCTGAACACCCACATCTTGCATCAAGTCTGAACGAGCTTGCAGTCGCTTTTCTTCATCGCTTGAGAGGTGCTTAAATGAGTTTTTAGCGGCTTTACCGGCGATGCTTGCTGTCATACCAGCGAGTTTCATAAAGCGCTTTCCGGACGTTTTTGCCATTCATATCACCATATAGTGGGTTGTGTGCTCAGCTGTAATTCTATTATTTTCATCAGACAATTACTGTTTGACTACTGTGTGAAAGATAAGAAGAGATTGACAGTATACATAAAGAGATCGATAAACAACGAGCAGCACATTAAGTGTTTATCTGATCTGCATAAATAGTGCGTAGCCAATAGTCGAGTGCCATCTCATAGCCCATATGACCCAAACCACAAATCACACCCACAGCAACATCACTCAGATAAGAATGATGACGGAAAGGCTCACGCGCATGCACGTTTGACAAATGCACTTCTATAAATGGTTTTTGTGTGGCCAATAGCGCATCACGTAGGGCTACAGAAGTGTGGGTAAATGCAGCAGGATTGATAATCACTGCATCGACTTGGTCAGTTTTGTCTGTGAGTAAGCCATGATGTTGGATCTGATCCACCAGATCGCCTTCATGATTTGACTGTATGCACACCAGCGTAACACCATATTTGGCTGCCCGCTCAACTAGGCGTTGCTCGATATCTGCTAATGTCATATAACCATAGATCTCAGGTTCACGCTTGCCCAGTAAGTTTAAATTGACGCCATTAACCAATAGCAGTCTACGGGTAAGTGTCTGGTCAGTATCTTGGTGAGCCGTTTTTTGAGATTTAAGGGATGAAGAGGAGGACGTCATAATACTCTCTGTCGCTATCGAAAAATGTGAATGATCTATTGTAATGGGAAAGTTTCTACGTAATAAGCTGATTGACGCTATCTATTTATCATAACAGCTTGCTGAACGGGTTATAAAAAAATTATATAAAAAATTAGATTAGGTATTAAAAAGCGTGTTAAAAGTCTTTATGTTGCTAAAAACCCGTGCTATGATATTTTTTATGCAATAAACATTGCAAGTTTGTTACAGTCATGAGTATAAAGGATAGGTTGTTCAAACAAACTGTTTTTTGTACAAGCAATACAAAGATGACTGTAGCTAGAGCAGTACTCTTAAGTTTTTGATTTCATAATCTTAGACCCCGTTTATATGCAATGTTGCAAAGGAATTTGGGGCTAAGCGGACTTTTTTAGGAAGTAATATTATGTCAGCTCGTGAGCAAGGTATCGTTAAGTGGTTTAATGACTCAAAAGGCTTTGGTTTCATTCAACGTGACAGCGGAGAAGATATTTTTGTCCATTTCCGCGCGATTCAGGGTGATGGTTATCGTTCTTTGAAGGATGGCGAAAAAGTTGAGTTCAGTGTGGTAGAAGGTGATAAAGGCCTTCAAGCTGAAGAAGTCAGAAAGTTAGAAGAGTAATCTATTCAGACATTTAGACGGTTTAGTTATAAGGTCTGTACGAACTACTGATATACTACTGAGTCAAGCCCATCTTGTCTTACCATGTTGAGTTAACGGCAGCATATTTGGTAGGTCAGGTGTCGGGCTTGGCTTTTTTTGTGCCTATATGTCTGACGGTTATTTATAGAGACAACGTGGCTATCATTACTGGTCACGCTTGTAGCAGCATAGAGATTTATCGTGAGCTGACTTGTGATTGGTGAGATACAATCAATAAATTTAAAAGGATATTTTTTTGAGTAATTTTACAACGTTCACTGATTTGCCACTTTCAACCGCGACTTTGCGTGCAGTAAGTGATTTGGGTTTTACGGAACTAACCCCTATCCAAGCAAAAATCCTACCGCATACACTAGCAAATCAAGACGCTATCGGACAGGCACAGACGGGAACCGGTAAGACAGCAACGTTTTTGCTGACGATCATGGAGGCGTTACTCAAGCGTCCCTTTACTACCGATGAAGAGCGCTATTTGGGTGAGCCACGTGCAGTGGTTATGGCGCCGACACGTGAGCTTGCTCAGCAAATATTTGATGACTGTATAGCATTGACCAAGTACACGTCACTGCATAGTGTTTGTATTATGGGCGGTACGAACTACGAAACTCAGCAGCATGAGCTTGAGCGTCAATACGTTGATATTTTGGTAGCAACGCCAGGTCGTCTGATTGATCTTGCCAATAAAGGCATGGTCTATCTTGACCGAGTAGAGGTGTTGGTACTAGACGAAGCAGACCGTATGCTAGACATGGGTTTTATTCCTGATATCAAACGCCTAGTAGGCCGTATGCCGGCTAATACTGATCGTCAAAGCTTACTGTTTTCTGCCACTTTTAACCAAGATGTCATGAACTTAGCCTATCGTTGGTTACATGAGCCACAGTTCGTTGAAATCGAACCAGAACACAAGACCAGCGAGTTGGTTGATCAGCATTTTTACTTATTGACAGAAGACCAGAAGCTAGAAGCCCTACAGCGTATTATCAGTGATAAAACTGTTGAAAAAGTCATTGTCTTTGCCAATCGTAAAGACCAAGTTAAGCGTCTTTATCATAAACTACGTCAAGACCATAAGATTGTTATGTTGTCAGGTGATGTGATTCAGCAAAAACGTGAGAAATATTTGCAGCGTTTTAAGGATGGTCATGCTTCCATTCTAGTAGCAACGGATGTTGCAGGACGCGGTATACATGTTGATGATGTCAGTCATGTGGTCAACTATACCTTACCTGATCAGCCAGATGATTACGTACATCGTATTGGTCGTACTGGCCGTGCTGGACAAACTGGTATTAGTATCAGTTTTGTTAGCGAAGATGATGCGTTTAACATACCAGCACTAGAGAAGCATTTAGAGACTAAATTTTCGCTTGAACAGTGGCAAGAATAGTTGCTATGAGTTGAAAACTACTTAGATCATTATCATCAAAAATAAGTAACGTTAGAAATAAACCTAATGAAAAATAAGCCTCATGCAAAATAAAAGCCCTCGATATCACGCAGATATCGAGGGCTTTTTATGCGATTGCTTTTCACATAACGACTAACTACTATTCAAACAAGTAATATAACCAAATATCATTATGATACGGATGTAAAATCAATGGCCATGATGCATAGAGGTATTGTCATCATCCATAGTATGATCCATGTCTGTATCGTGTTCCATATCATGCATACTGTGATCCATATTAGACATGTCGTGCTCCATTTGACTCATGTCATGGATGTCTGTCTCAGACATCATACTAGAGTGGCTACCATGATCCATTTGTGCATGACCACCTCCGTGTCCGCCATGCATACTTGTCATAGCGATAGGGACGACAGCCACCGCCAACCCTGAGAGCACCATTATCGCGCCGTTTAGCTGTCTTAGACGAAAACGACCAATCTTGTCACGTAACCAGCCGACGGTTTCATGCGTTGCCACCAGCATCGGTATGGTCCCTAAGCCGAACACGAACATTAATGCCGCTCCGCTTAGTGGATTGTGAGCGACCACAGCAATCAGTAGAGCACCATACACTAAACCGCAAGGCAAAAATCCCCATAGCAGACCAGCAGTGAGTGCTCGTGGAAATGTATTAAGTGGAAATACCTTTTGACGAAGCGGGCTTAAGTACTGCCAAAAACGCATACCAAAACGTTCAAGCTTGGTCAAAAATGGTGCACCTAGCATGGTCGCACCGACAAAAACGAGTATCATGCCCAGTAAGATACGCGGCATGCTATTGCCTTTCATTAGCGGCTCTAACAAGGTAATACCAATAAAGCCTGCGACCAAACCCAGCAAAGCGTAACTGGTCAGACGCCCAAGATGATAGGTGGCAACCAAAGCGCGGCGTTTGGTGGGGCTAACGTCTTTCATAGACAGACCGAATGCTGTCACAAGGCCGCCACACATACCCAAACAATGCGGCGAGCCAAAAAACCCCATCAGCAACGCTGCAACAAGTAAAGCTATAGTCATGGACACCTCTCCTAAAAGTTATACATGCTGTGTCTACAGGCACGATTATTGTTTAACAAAAGGTCATCATAATGTATGGATAGAGGTTAGTTTTTTGGGCTTGTATCTCTATTAGAATGAACCCCGTCTGTGTCAACATTGTCATCTAACGCTATTGGCTCCTCAGATGTTTGAGGCTGCGTTGAGTGATCATGAGCATGCATGGTTTGCCTGCGCTCTTGACGGTCATCTAATATGATACGCTGTGATGCATTGTCCAAATCTTCAAACTGATTTGATTTTACCGCATAACGCACTGCCCAAATAGCAACCACAAACAGCATAAGACTTAGCGGAATTAATAAAAATATACTGAGCATGGCGAATCTCTTAAATAGCAGTGTCTTTTATTATTATACACCCATCTCAGAGGTATGGGATGATCCGTAGTGATTGGTGCAAGCTCTTAGACAGTAGCAAGCCAGCAATATGACCGTGTAGAGGCTTATTCATCAGGCTTCATTTCATCAGACTCTTTTGTCGGACGACCTCTTGGCGTCATCAACTGCTGCGAAGTAACATCATCGGCGAGGCGACAGTCCATCTGTGGCCGTATCACATCACGCAGGTAGGCGGCGACTTCATAGACTGCGCGCCGTGAGTGAGTAAGGTTTTGTGCAGGTTTCATCCAGTCGCGCTTAACTGGCAATGGCGCGCTTAGCGGTGTGCTGTTGATGCCATTCAAAGCGAATTGCCTGCGGGCACGTGCCATATGATAGCTATCGGTAATAAGATAAACGTGATGTAGCGGAATCCGTTTGGCCGTAAAGCGTGCATTTTCACAAGTATTCATACTGGCGTTTTCACTTATTAGCCCATCGATACCATGCTCAATCAGCCACTGTCCGAGCCAAGGCGCTTCAGCACCACTGAGTACTATAGGTAAAGGAAGATCGTGATAAGCGCCTGCAGCAGTGCGTGCACGATTCAGGCTATAGCGATTGAGAATGATTTGATTGTTATTATCATTGGTAAGGCCACCACCTAGCACCACGTAAGCAGTAGGCGGGGAGCTTGTAGCGATAGGCGGTATCTTGGGCAGGGGTAGCAGTGCAAAGACGTAAACAACCGCTTGCGAAAATAGGGGGGTGAACAAACTAATCAATACTAAAATAATAGACGTCGAGCCTAGTATAAAAGTAATATTAATGATGCGAAACAGCTTGAGCATTCGTTCAGCTGAACGTAAATAGTTTCGCCACAAGCGTTTAGACCATGATTGTTTAGACCACATGCTCAGCGTGTCCAATCGAGCCATCAGCATTTACCCAAACTGGCTCACGTGATAGCTGAATAGCAAACTTTTCATATACAACATCGGCGATGTAGTGCTGGGCGGTTGCCACATCTGCTTGCGTTGCCTGGTAAGGGGCATGATTGGTCAGTACAAGTGCTTGCTGCTTATGCGTAAAAATAGGCGTGATACCGCCACCTTTTAGACCTGCTTGCTCGATGAGCCAACCTGCAGCAACTTTGACCATAGCATCGGGCATCGGATAACCAACGATGGCAGGATAGGTTGCTTGCAGTGCTATAAATTGAGATTGATCAATGATAGGATTTTGAAAAAAACTACCACAATTTGGCAGCTGTTTGGGGTCTGGCAGTTTCTGCTGACGAATCTCTATAATCGCTTGCATCACGTCAACAGGAGTGGGCTGCTTGCGATCTTGCTGCTCGGCATAGCGCTGTGCTACGGTTTGGACATCGCCATAGCTGGCTAGAATATTGGTTGGGTCTGTATGTAGTCTAAAACCCACACGGCTAATCAGCCACGTATTTGGCGCACGCTTAAAAATACTGTCACGGTAGCCAAAATCGCAGTCGGTAGTCGATAGATTGTGCCACGTTTTGCTGGGTAAATGATACGCACGTACATACTGTAAGCGGTCCTCTAGCTGCACCCCATAAGCACCGATATTCTGTACTGGTGCTGCACCAGTCAGACCTGGTATCAGTGCAAGGTTTTCTAGCCCATACCAGCCTTGATTGACTGTATATACAACTAGATCATGCCAGTTTTCACCAGCCATTACCTCAATATCTACATAATGCTCGGTTTGAGCGGTCACATGAATACCGCGCATATTTGGTTGCAAGACCACCGCATTTAACGATGCTGGTAATAAGACATTACTACCGCCAGACAACACAAATAGTGAAAGATCATCTGCCGTAGCCTCGGTACCAGATGCCATAAAGTCATCAAGCTGCGCCTCATCTGTCAACGTCACTGCAAAATCAGCCGCGCATGCCAATGCCATTGTATTGCTATGGGACAAATCAACTGAACGATTGGACAGTAAGCTCACTGCGCAATCAGTTGTGGTCGTGGTTTGAGCGTCGAGATCAAGGCGTAGAGCTTGGGTCATAACATAGCCTATATGGCAAATAAATAACAAATGACAAACTGTTCATTATAAAGGATAGCGCATGCAAAAGTCGTAGAAATACAGACTTTATGACTAGCAGGCTTTCCAACTCTCGATCCAAGCTTGTGCACTTGATTCGATGCGCTCGATTACTTCTTCGAAGTCATCACTTTCGCCCTTATAAGGATCTGGCACATCGCTGCCACAATAGGTAGGATCTTCTTCGCTGAATAGTGCTAATTTGGCCAAGTCGTCCGTTGTCTCTGTGATACCGTCTTTAATAGTTTGCAAGTCAGCCAAATTCTGTGAGTCCATTGCCAAAATTAACTCAAAATCTCGAAAGTCAGTGGCACTAACTTGGCGCGCCACTAATTTACTGATTTTATAGCCATGAGATTTGGCATGGCGCTGTGAACGTGCATCGGGCGTATCACCGACATGTGAGTCACTGGTGCCTGCTGAGTCTATTTTTATCGATAACCCAGCAATGGCCGCTTGCTGACGAAAAACTTCCTCAGCGGTGGGTGAACGACAAATATTTCCCAAACAAACCAGTAGTATGGAAGAGGGAGTACAGGCTTTCATCAGCATAATATGACCTTCTATAACAAAAAAACATGCTATAAGAGTCTAGCATTATTAATGCGACTTTTATTAGCATGTCATTGATTAAATCAGCTACTAGCGTAACGCTTAATACCTTGAATGGCAAGGGTAGAGACTAGACAATAGCGTCATTAAAGAATGGCTGTATGTCTATGTTTATGGGAGCAGCTAATATGGGTGTGACCGTATATCACTCCTGATTGTTTTTAAAGCGTTGTAAATCACGGCGTTCTTTTTTATTGGGTTTGTTATCAGGGCGAGCGAGGTTGGCAAGTTTACGCTGCTCAGCATAATAGGCGCGCCGCGTCTCGCTCTCCTTGGTCTCCGAATAGAGTACCTCAGCCGCGCTAGCGTTACCGCGCTGTGCAGATAGCGCCTCGACGACGACTGTCTTTTCGGTCATAGCGGTCGCTGAACCTTGGCGAATGGTTAGCTCATCGCCCACCGAAATCTCCTTGCTGGTTTTTACGCGACTACCACCGTAGTGAACACGTCCGCTCTCAATAGCTTGCTTGGCAAGCGTGCGGGTACGATAAAATCTTGCTGCCCACAGCCATTTGTCCAGACGAATTTTGACCAGTGCTTGACTGTTAGTATCGGGATTTTTCTTCATAATCATCCTTTTGCATTCGTTTTTATATCGATTTATGTCTTTATACAAATAATATTAGGGCAACTTTGATATTTGCAAATGGGCATTTATGACTTTGGTTTTTATAAAGCTGATTTTTATGGTTATGATTATAACTATGACTATGACTATGACTATGACTATGACTATGACTATGACTATGATTACGATATTCAGGATTAAATGGCATAATGCAAAAAGCGACCAAACATATGAAAGGTCGCTTTTTGTAAATCATTTGAAGAAAGTAATATTATAGAGTTACTTCATGAACGCATTATCTCAAGAATAGTTGATAGCCAATGTTGTCATTGACCGTCGTACAGTCGTAACCAATATCCAAGAGAGCATCTTGTAGCTGGCGTGAGTTACCCTCGGATGCTTGCAGTCCGACCAATACACGACCTTCAGCAGCACCATGATTGCGATAATGGAAAAGCGTGATATTGAAGTCATCACCCAGCTTTTCTAAGAAAGTAAGCAGTGCACCCGGTCGTTCTGGAAATATTACTTGTAGTAACTGCTCGTTTTCGACCTTGGCATGACCACCAATCAAGTGACGAATATGCGATTTGGCGATATCATCATCGGTCAGATCATGAGCGATATAACCATCGTCTGCCAGCTGGCCACTGATGGTTTGACGCTCTTTTTCGCCCTCTTTTAGCGCAATACCAACAAATATAGAGGCAGGTTCCATAGAGTCTGGTGATTTTTTGCTGTCAGCACGGTAGTTAAACTCAGTGATATTGCGACCATGTAGGCTACGGCAGAAGTTTAAGAAAGCACCCGTTGTTTCAGGAATAGTAACCCCAAAGATGGCTTCCTTTTTCTCACCAATCTCAGTGCGCTCAGCGATATAACGTAGGCGATCAAAATTCATATTGGCACCGCACACGATACCCACGCAGTTCTTACCTTGTAGGTTGTTGGCATTAATATATTTTTTCATACCCGCCACTGACAATGCGCCAGCAGGCTCAACGATACTGCGATTTTCTTCAAAGATATCTTTGACAGCAGCGCAGACTTCATCATTGGTACAAGTGATGACTTCAGGTTCAACGATGGGACCTGAGTCATCGCTTTTTTGCGTACGCACAACGTCAAAAGGCAACTCACCAATCTGTGCGACTGCCACACCATCAACGAACAGTCCGACTTGCTCAAGTTTGACGCGCTCACCTGTTTCCAGTGCTGCTTTTAGGCACGCTGACTGTTCAGCCTCTACTGCGATGACTTTGACGTGCGGCGCCACTTCTCCCAAAAATGCGGCCACACCTGAGATCAGACCGCCGCCACCAACGGCAACAAATACATAATCCATATTGCGCCACTGCTGGGTCAGCTCAAGACCGATAGTGCCTTGTCCTGCGATTACCAACTCATCATCATAAGGTGGTATAAAGGTGAGTCCTTCACGCTCAGCGCGATCAATCGCATAACGGTTTGCCTGATCGAAGCTATCGCCATGCAGGTCCACATTGCCGCCCAGTGCTCTGACGGCATCTACTTTGATATCAGGGGTAGTGGTTGGCATAACAATGATATTGTTTAGCGACAGTTTACGTGCAGAGTAAGCCACGCCTTGCGCATGGTTGCCTGCTGACGCACAAATGACGCCGCGCGCTTTTTGCTCGTCGCTTAATTGACTAATACGGTTGTAGGCACCGCGTAATTTGAATGATTTAACGGGCTGCAAATCTTCACGTTTGAAACGAATGTCGTTGGTAAAACGTTGGGTCAGCTTGGGCGCCGTTTCAAGTGGTGTTTGAATAGCAACGTCATAGACGGTGGCTTGTAGTATGGCTCGTACCCAGTGTGACAGCATAGTAATCCCTAAACAGAATGAATATAAAAATGAAATAGATTAGCCTATGCTGATTTTGAGTATCTTGCAAGACTCAATTGCAGTTTTCTTAGGGTTTCATGCCTGAATAGGTATGACGTAGAGCTGTGTGATCAACATCTGTAAGCTATGATCAAACCACATGACTAAAATGCACGACAATACATTAGAATTAGGATTGCGCTAACATCCGTTAATAGCATCGGTTATAATAGCCGCGCATTTTACTTCTTTTAAGACCATACGTTTATTTTCCAAGGATTTATGATGAGTGATCAGCAAGCACAAAAGCAAGCCGCGGCCCACGCTGCCCTAAGCTATATTGAAGATGATATGATACTTGGGGTAGGGACAGGAAGTACGGTCAACTGTTTGATTGAGTTATTGCCGCAACTAAAGCTTGCTGGCGCGGTTGCCAGCTCACAGGTAACAGAAGATAAGCTGCGTGCGCTTGGTATCGACATCGTCGATTTAAATTTTGCTGGTACGTTAGACATTTATATCGATGGCGCTGATGAGGTCAATGAGCATTTGCAACTTATCAAAGGCGGCGGCGGTGCGCTGACTCGCGAAAAAATCGTCGCAGCAGCTTCTAACAAGTTTGTGTGTATGGTCGATGATAGTAAAAGCGTTGATATACTAGGTCGCGCGTTTCCAGTACCGATTGAAGTACTGCCACAAGCTCGCTCTTATGTCGCACGTCAATTAGCCAAATTGGGCGGTGAGCCTGTATACCGTGAAGACTTTGTCACCGACTATGGTAACGTTATCTTAGACACGTATGACTTGGATGTCAGTAATCCAATCGCGCTAGAAAAAGAGCTGAATAATATCGTAGGTGTGGTTTGTAATGGTATCTTTGCGGCCAATCAAGCGGATGTGCTATTAAAAGCTGGAGTAAATGGCGTGACGACACTTACACGCTAATACAGTCTTAAGAATATAATCTCAAGCCTTTATCCAAATAAAAAAGCCGTCCAAATCTGGACGGCTTTTTTATTTTTGAACGTATTAATAACTTATCTTATCATTTACCTTACTAGCTTTTTACAGGCTGGTTTAAGCTAGGCAGGTAGTTTGATTTTGTCTTTTAACAAGAACTCCATCAATGCTTTTTGCGCATGTAGACGGTTTTCGGCCTCATCCCAGACGACAGAGCGCGGATCGTTTAGCATGTCATGTGAAATCTCTTCGCCGCGATGGGCGGGCAAGCAATGCATAAACACCACTTCAGGGTCGGCTTTGTCCAATAGAGACGGCGTCACTTGATAAGGAGCGAAACGACGTGCACGGGTGTTTTGTTCTGACTCTTGTCCCATACTTGCCCATACATCGGTGACAATGAGGTTAGAGTCTTTTGCCGCGTCTTGGACGTTTTCTACCAAGCTCACACAGTGTGAGAAACGCTCCATAAGCTTTGGATCAGGCTCAAATCCATAAGGCGCTGCCACGCGCAGCTCAAAACCAAACTGGTTAGCCGCTTGCATGAATGATGAGCACATATTGTTGCCATCACCGACCCACGTGACGATTTTGTTTTCGATACTGCCGCGATGTTCATAATACGTCTGCATATCAGCGAGCAATTGACAAGGATGGTAGTCATCGGTCAATGCATTGATAATAGGTACGCTTGAATATTCAGCAAAGGTTTCTACTTTTTCGTGACCAAAGGTACGAATCATAATGATATCAACCATGCTAGAAATCACGCGAGCGGAGTCTTCTAGTGGCTCGCCGCGACCGAGCTGAGTATCATTGGGTGATAAAAATATAGCGTTACCGCCAAATTGCCCCATACCCGTTTCAAAAGAAATACGGGTGCGGGTAGAAGATTTTTCAAAGATCATGCCAAGCGTACGACCAACGAAAGGCTGATATATCTCGCCGGCATGTTGCATCTTACGCAATTCGCTTGCACGTTTGATCAGGTTTTCTAGTTCTTGTTTGGTTAAATCAGATAAAGTTAAAAAATGGCGCAAACTCATAGTAATCCTAGCAGTCGATCGCAGTCAGTGAAACGTCATCAGTGTTCAATAGTATCGCATCAGGGCGTATACTGGGTTGACAACAAACTTTTAGTATAGCGTATTTACTTTCAATGTAAACGTGCAATTTTACCAAGATTAAATAGCCTGCAAGCTAGACTAAAAATGATTCGGTAAGCCAAAAAAATGATCAAACTCAAACATGTTCTGATCATTATGCCTGTATACGATTCGGGCGTATGCTTAGGCGGCATAGCAGCTCATAGCTAATCGTACCAGCATGTCCCGCGACCTCATCGACACGTGGCGTATCGCCCCAGAGGGTAACGGTACTGTCCAAAGCCAGACTTTCTGGTGTTTTGCTGATGTCTACGACAATCATATCCATCGCTACACGCCCAACTACAGGACAGCGGTAGCTCTGATTGCTATTGGCATCGATGACTGTGACATAAGCGTCGTCATTGACCACACGTGGATAGCCGTCCCCGTAACCGACGCTAACGAGTGCCGTTCGGGTGTCTTGCTGCGCTTGCCAGCGGCTGCCATAGCCGATAGCATCATTGGCGCTGACGGTTTGCAGTGCCATAATTTGCGCACTGAAATCCATCGCTGGCTGTAAATTTAATACCTGCGCGCTCTTATCTGTCACAGGCGAGCTACCATATAAGATAATGCCTGGACGGACCCAATCATAGTGGTGCTCTGAGAAGTTGACGATGCCAGCAGAATTGCACAATGAGCCTTGGATATCTGGACTAATGGTGTCTTTTAGAGTCGCTAGCACGCTTGAGAAACGCTCAATTTGCATGGCATTTAATGGATGGTCATGGTCATCAGCGTTGGCAAAATGCGTGGCCAGTATCAGCTGATATCCTGCCTCATATAGACGCTTTGCTGCAGACAGTACGCCCTCAGCATTAAAACCTAGGCGATTCATACCCGTATTGTATTTGAGCCAAACCACGTTGGTTGCACTATTGGCTGGCGGGACATTTCGTAGTGCCCATTCCAACTGTAGCCCGTGGTGAATCACGCAGCTAATATCATGCTCAATCGCTTGCTGCCATTCATCAGCGCTAAAGGCGCCTTCTACGAGACCGATTGTTTTGTTCCAGCCTAGCTGTCTGACTTCTAGTGCTTCAGTCAAAGTTGCTACCCCAACGCCATCCGCTTGCTGTAGTGCTGGTAAGACAGCCGCTACACCATGACCATACGCGTTGGATTTGACCATGGCCAATACTTTGGACTGCGGTGCTCGCTTTTTTACTTCACTCAGGTTATGAGTGATGGCTTTTGGTTTTATAGTGATGGTGCGCATAATCGTCTTCTTTGTAAGTAGAATTATGAAGTGATAAAGCCAGTGCGGCATCAATTCGGCTGATGCGGCACTGGCCATGTTGTTGAACACTAGATATTAAACACTAAATATTAAACACTATTTGTTAGACTGCAATTGAGCCTTAATCTTCACAAGGCTTAGTATTATCAATCCGATATTTATAAGACTGGTTACTCGTCATTCTCAAAGCTAACGCCTTGATAGTACTCTGGCGTTAGATTGATAAAGCGCGTGAATTGCCCTTCAAAGCCCAAGCGAATAGTACCAATAGGGCCGTTACGCTGTTTACCAATGATGATTTCAGCCACACCTTTGTGGTCTGAGTTTTCATTATAAACCTCATCACGGTAGATGAACATAATCAAATCGGCATCCTGCTCAATCGCTCCAGATTCACGTAGATCCGACATGATAGGTCGCTTGTTCGGACGATTCTCTAGACTGCGGTTAAGCTGCGATAGTGCAATCACTGGGCACTCAAGCTCACGTGCGAGTGCCTTTAGACTACGAGAAATCTCAGAAATCTCGCCCACACGGTTACCATCTAGACTAGGCACTTTCATGAGCTGCAGGTAATCGACCACGATCGCACCCAAACGACCGTCATGGTTTTTGGCGATACGTCGGCAGCGAGAGCGCATCTCAGACGGTGGCAGGGCAGTACTGTCATCAATGTATAAGTGCTTTGATTGCAAATGCTGAATGGCATTCATCATCTTTGCCCATTCATCTTCATTCATTTGCCCAGAGCGCAAGTGCGTCTGGTTAATCGCGCCCCACGAGGACAGCAAACGCATCACGATAGATTCGGCAGGCATCTCCATCGAAAACACCACAACGGGCAAATCTTCATTAAACAAAATCCCTTCTGCCAAGTTCATCGCAAAAGTGGTTTTACCCATAGACGGACGCGCCGCGACAATAATTAGATCGCCCGCTTGCAAACCTTGTGTTTTGTTATTCAGCTCAGCAAATGGTGTCTGCAACCCAATCATGCCGTCAGGGTTAGATTTTAGCTCTTGAATCTTATCAATGACATTAGTAAGTACAGAGGTAATGCCAACAGGGCCACGTTGTTCAGCGCGCTTATTATGCTGCTCATTAATACTAAATATCTTGCCCTCGACATTGTCCAAGATATCACTGACGCTTTGGTCTTTTGGATTATAGGCCAGGGTCAGCATGTCATTACCCGTAGTAATCAGCTGACGCAGGGTCGATAGCTCACGCACACGCTGAGCGTAAGCGGTCAAGTTGAACAACGTCGCCGGACTTTGGCTCAAAATATCGGCCAAGTAGCTATCACCACCTGCGCCTTTGAGTAGCTTTTGCGCCTCTAACCAGTCGTGTACCATAACGGTATCGTAAGGCTCATTCACGGCTGCCAGATGGGCAACGGCATCAAAGATATATTGATGTCGCCCCGCATAAAAGTCATCTTTGGTGACGATATCGGCAATCTTGTCATACGCCTCTTCGATACTCATCAAAGACGCGAGCAATGCCTTTTCAATATCGATATTGTGCGGCGGTGTCTGATTCAGTAAGTCGTCGGTTTTATCGTTTTCTGCCATGAGTGCCTAATGAGTCAAAATGGGTATAAAAAGGATGTCGGTGAGCGTGCAAAACAGGCACAGTATTTCTCTACGTTGGAAATACCAAAACATGGTTTTAGATTTGCCTGCAAATGCTACAATCAGAAGCGAAAGTTTAACACATAATGTGGTTTTTTAGGCTGGGTAAGCAACTAAATCTATAGTTGTTATTATGCGTAAAGTAAGAAGTGATACACAGTACTTAGACGTAAAAACTGAAAGCATTTACGATAAATATAATAAAATCAAAAATTTATGGAAAATAAAGTTATGGCTATGACAGCAGAAAAACGACCATTATTAATCACGACTGGTGAGCCTGCGGGTATTGGCATGGATGTCGTATTGAGTTTGGCGGCAGAGGGCAAGCTACAAGATTTTGATCGCCCTATGTGGGTGACCGCCGATGCAAGCGCGATGCAAGTACGAGCAGATGAGCTTATTGCTGCTGGCGCGATTAATAAGGCTCCTGTTTGGCAAACCATTGATGTCAATGCAAATGATGTTGATATGAACGCGCTCAAGCAAATACCACAGCAGGATATAGATGCTGATAGTGCTTTTGTCATTCTTAACATTCCTTGTGCAGTATCAGTTGTGGGCGGACAAATCAATATTGCCAATTCAGCAATGGTGGCTAGGCAGTTAGATATTGCTCATCAGCTAGCAGTAAATGAAACAGTCGCCGCTATCATCACAGGTCCCTTGCAAAAATCAGCGCTCATAGATGCAGATATCAAGCTATTGGATGGCACTATGTTTAGTGGTCATACTGAGTTTTTTATGCAGCAAAGTGGTTGTGACAAAGTGGTCATGATGCTTGCCAATCAAGCCATGAAAGTGGCGCTTGTCACTACGCATCTGGCACTAAAAGATATACCCGCTGCCATCACGGCAGATAATGTGCGCCAAACGGTACAAATCGTCATCGATGATATGAGAGAGAAATTCGGTCTTGCGCAGCCTCGTATATTGGTATGCGGTCTTAATCCACATGCAGGCGAGGGTGGACATTTGGGAAGTGAAGAGATTGATATTATCAATCCAGTCTTACGAGAGTTTATCGATGCAGGTGTCAATATATCAGAGGCAATGCCCGCGGATACTCTATTCACGTCTAGGCATCTCGCCAATTGCGATGCGGTCATCGCTATGTATCATGACCAAGGACTACCTGTACTCAAATCGCACGGTTTTGGCGATACGGTTAATCTAACCTTAGGATTGCCTTATATTCGCACCTCTGTCGATCATGGCACGGCGCTAGATTTGGCAGGACGGGGCGGGGCGAGTGCGACAAGTTTATACCAAGCATTAAACATGGCTAATGAGATGGCGAATAAGTCGCTTACTAGCTGATACCTCCCTTATAATGCATTGCCTTATAGGTATTTCTCACGTAGTACTGGATACTCTCAGTGTGAGCAATGCCTATTTATGAATAATCAAATACGACCTAATATGAGTGGTTCCATTATACAGTCTGTTTTAAGTGGTCTGTTAATGCATTTAAAGGGGTAGATAATTGGTTCCTTTGGGGTTATAGTTTCTAGACAAAATGATCTTAGATGTTTGGGCGGTGATAGTGGTGGTCCTTGGTTTGCTTATGGTAACGCTTATGGTATTCATAAAGGGTGAAGACATCCACAGAAGGATGATCCATCTACTACTATAGATGATAGAAAAGTTTGTCTAGGTGCCATTTACACACCTATTGCGCGTATAAACGACATGGACTTAACCCTTTATTATGGATATTAAACAATGAAACATGCTATTCCATTATGTATTTTATTTTCTTTATCGATAATAGGATGTCAAAGCCCTGTTAAAGAATCTAATGAACTAGCTGGAAATTCAACGAACGATGCTATAAGCACAAATAAAGCTACTGTAGATGCTAAGTCTGCTTTCATATTACCTACGTATGGATCAAGTGATCCGTTACCTGTCGGTAGTGTTGTGACGGAATATGGAGCTCGCAATGAGGGTCGACTTACTATAAAAGACGGCTGCGTCAATTTGACCTATCCTAAGGAGTATTATACGGAATCCACAGCGCCAGACGATTATGCCAGTATGCCTATTTTCCCTGGTGGATCGAAATTCATTGAAGGCGGACAGGCAATTGAGGTAAACGGTAAAATTTATCGGGATGGAGACTATGTAGAAATGGGTGGACGAGGAACAGTGAGAGAGTTTTGGACATCTTTTTCACCCGATATGCCTTACACTCCTATACCAAAGCATTGCACAGCTGATGAATACTGGGAGGTTGGTGGTACGGGTTTGTATATTATGGATTAGTTATAATTCTTATATAAATATATCATCTCGTTCTGCAAAAGCAAAAGCAGCCATTAAATATTGAATTATTTAGTGGCTGCTTTTGCTTAAATGTGAGCCTTTCTTAAAAAGTGTGTAACTGCTCAGAAAACCACTACAATCATTCAGATAGCTCGAACCATAGCTAACACGGGCTTACAGATAAGTATTCAAGTCCTCACTAGGGAACCGCACATTCTGCGCATAAAGGTGCATTATGGTAAATGGTTCGAGAACAAAAGCCGCCATGTTAGTTGTGCTACATTTTAGATGGCTTGTAGATAAAATATCTCAAAAACACGCCCTAATTATGAGCTGTGGTATAATTTATCACTATAATACCAGCACATTGCTGCCATAGCCTATTTCTCCTTTATACATTAAGACTCTTTTATGTCCAATTCTACATTTGATGCGCAATCTATCTCTAACAGCTTAAAGGCTGCCAAACACCAACCGCGTAAGCGCTTTGGTCAAAACTTCTTGCATGATACCAGCGTGATTCGCGAAATCGTTGAAAGCATTCGTCTAGAGCGTGACGACAATTTGATCGAAATTGGACCAGGTATGGGCGCACTGACTGAGCCTTTGCTAGCAGAAGTGGATGCGATGACAGTGGTAGAGCTGGATCGCGACTTGGCAGACAGCTTGCGTATTCGGATTGGGGCTAACAGTCACCCAAACTTTGAGATCATCAAAGACAATGCCATGCATGTGGATTACCGTGAGCTGTACAGCGAGGTGCGCGGCAAGCTGCGCGTAGTAGGTAACTTGCCCTATAACATCTCGACACCTATCTTATTTCACTTGCTCAGCTATGCTGACGTGATCCAAGACATGCACTTTATGCTACAAAAAGAAGTGGTCGAGCGTATCACAGCAGACGTGGGCAGCAAAACCTATGGCCGCTTATCGGTCATCATGCAGTATCACTGCGATACCGATTATTTGTTAACAGTACCGCGTGGTGCATTTAACCCACCGCCAAAAGTCACCAGTGCAGTATTTCGACTAACGCCGCATATCAATAAACCCGTAGTAGCAGAGGACGAAGAGCATTTTGCGATTGTGGTACGTGAGACCTTTAACCATCGCCGCAAAACCCTACGGGCTATCTTTAAAAAATCGACCTTGCTCCCAACACTGAGTGAAGGCGATTTTGACGCTTGTGGTATTGATCCGCAGGCGCGTCCTGAGACCTTGAGCGTTACAGATTTTGTGAACCTAAGCAATCAGGCACGCAACTTAGAGGTTTAAGTGGTAGAGGGTTGAGTTTTAAAGATTTAAGTTAATAGACTGCTAATTATCATCACATAAAGATCATAGAGGTATTATGAGTTTTCGCCATCAGTATGTCATCGGTGATTTGCAAGGTTGCTATGCGGCTTATCTACAGTTGCTTGAGACGCTAGATTTTGATCCTGATCAAGACAAGCTTTGGTTTGCGGGTGATTTGGTGGCGCGCGGCGAGGATTCATTAAATACATTACGCGATGTGAAGGCGCTATGTGAGCAGGGTGCTGCAGCTACTGTATTAGGTAATCATGATCTTAATTTGATAGCTGTTTGGCGTGGTGCGGCGAAGCTCAAAAGCAAGGACAAAACAGCACCGATCTTTGCCGCTGATGACTGTGATGAATTGCTTGAATGGTTGCGTCGGCAGCCGTTGTTGGCTTATCCAGATAAGCATACCGTGCTAGTACATGCCGGTATCCCGCCGCATTGGACTGTTGAGGCGACAGCAGGATATGCCAAGCAGCTAGAAGCACAACTACAAGGCAGCCTAAAGCAGCTGGATCGATTACTCCCCAATCTTTATAGCAAACAAGCGGATGAGTGGCATGCAGGTATTAATGGTTTCACCAAGATGCGTGCAATCGCCAATTACCTTACTCGTATGCGACTGTGTAAGCAAGATGGGATGCTTGAATTTGAGTTTAACGCTGGACTAGATGAGCCGATGCCAAAAGACTTTTTGCCGTGGTTTGAGTGGCAAGTACCGCGCACGCGTAAGATACTATTTGGTCATTGGGCGGCGCTAAAAGGTGAGATTGATTTGCCACATGCACGCGCGCTTGATGGCGGCTGCGTTTGGGGTAATTATCTATTAGCTTATAGACTGGGTGATGGACAGGTTCTTACTTCAGGTGCAGGGTGCTAAAGCTAGTACCGAGGGCTATAAACATCTTGATATATAAGGCTAGGTAAGTGATGTGTTTTAAGCGGTCCATTAATACGTTTAAAGGGCTAAATAGCTGGCTCTTTTGGTGTGTGCCCTAAAGGCATTCATTTTGAAATTCGTGATATTTAGAAGAAAATTTATGCAACTCACTTTTGGATTCTTCGTTTAAAAAATCATACAAGTCATTATTCAAGACATCGTATGCGCACATAAAAGCACTTTTGTTTTTTTGAGTATAGTCTTGCATCATGTCTATACAAGAAAATGAATTGAGTACATTAAATAGAATACTAGTGTTGTGAGGGGTATATTCCAAAGCTTTTTGGAAATAAATAAGTCCAGAGTAGTTTTCTTTATCTTCAGAAAGATATGGAGCAAGCTCTATGGTTATTCCTTTGAGGTTTAAAGCCTCAGCTATTTCGCTATCTGTTGAATTACTATCAGTAATTACTTCATTTAAGATCTCAAGAGCCAGCTCTGGTTCATCGTTTTGGTAAAAAATATCTGCTTGGGTCAGTCTTTTTTCTATACTAGTCATTAGTTTTTTATCCATTCATCTTTGGTTATACGGTCAGCAACTCAACACCTATATCCACACTGATTAGATACCGATAGCTCTTTGAATAAATATACGACTTTGAAAATGGGTTTAGAGAAAGAATAGGGATGAGTCCCAAAAAGGCAGCAGCCTAAGATACTTTAGTGAAGTCTCTATCGTACATGAGTAACAGCATCTGTCTTGAGACAAACAATACACTGATTCCATTACTCGCTTATAGCAGATTTTACTTATTCTTGAACACGCCACATGGCATGCCTAGGGTCAGGCCTCTAAGCTTGTCTGGTCACAGATACTGATTGGTTGACAAAATCCATGGCTCCGAACGCCGTTAGGAACGCGATGCTAGACGCGTCGGAACCAACACCAATGCGGACCATCGTATCGGCTTCTGCCATACCGGTTGGATCAATGAGATGCCAGCTCCCTCCGAGATAGACCTCCGCCACGGCATGAAAGTCCTGTGGCGTCACATCGGGCGCATAAACGCTCGCGAACCTAGCTGGTATCGACGACGCGCGCGCTAGTGTCACAAGAACATGCGCAAAGTCGCGGCACACGCCCTGACGCTGAACAAAGCTGTCAAGCGCGGTGGTCTGAGCGTGGCTTGATCCTGGCACATAGCTAAACGCCGACTCGATCCAATCGCGCATCGCCGCAATCCGTGCACCGCCAGCGAGATTGCCAAATTCGGCATCCACAAAGGCTTGGAACTGATCTGATGGGCAATATCGAGATGGCATCAAATGTCTGATCGTCTCTCCGGGCAAAAGATGGAGAGGCACTTGGGGCAGTACCGATATGTCCAAGGCAGGACGGTCAACGGCAATTTCTGCGAGGTAAGTACAGCTAAAATCTCCTTCTGCGCGAATCCAGATCCGCTCTCCTATGCCATCATCGGCGGAGACCCGTGAAAAATGTGCAACGTCTGATGTCCAAATCTCAGTCGAACGCACCTGTTGATCGACAAGATCGGCAGCTTCGATCTGAAGCAAAAGGTCCATCGGCTCGGATAGACGATAATGAAGTTTGACGTCAAGTTTCAGGATCATGTTTGAACTCACTAAGGATGTTGGTTTGGTGGACTAAGGACAGTGTGGGATTTCTAATAGATACGAGGCGAGGCCTAAGCTGCGCAGGTCTATTGAAACCAAAATATTTTGAGATGAACTGTTTTGCATATCAGAGATTTGCGTACTTAAATTAGGCAGCAATGCCTAACAGAGTTGAATTATCATAGTACCTTTTTTAATCTCAAAAGGTAAGATATAACCATAGCACTATGCAGACGGGCTTTATTAAACCTGAGACGCGTCAAAAATTGATTAATTATGGACTTAGCGTTGCAAAGCGAGCGCTATATTCGAAGTGTCACTTAATCAAAGGCTGCCAGCTCGGCCCCGTACGTCCCATGCCACTGCTATTTTTGGGCTTGTTTGTGTCTACTAGTGCTTGACTCAATACTGCCATAGTGTTCATAACGAACGTTATGAACACTATGGTTTTAAAACCAGCTATTTACCAAGTATCTAGCCATCGAAGCTGCCCCTCTAATTGGGCAGTTTCGGTGGTTTTTTCGGTTTTGGCAAAGGGGTTTTGGCATCGCCAGTCGGCTTATCATCAGGATCAGTATGATATTCTTCATCGAGGTTATCGCTATTGACGACACTTATTGTTTTGGTCGTCTTATCATACTGAATATCATCGGTATAAGGAACATTGTTCAGCTCTTCATCAGTCAAACCATCATCTAGATCCACGACTTTTTTTGGAGAGTTGTGAGGCTGAGTGTGATCACCTTCTGGTTGACTGTCGTAATATATGTCTGTACTTGTCTTTGAGTTTTGAGCTTCATTTTGCTTAGACTCAGGCAGTATTCTGACATCAGATAATCGGCGAACCACATAATTGCTTGGTATCGCCTTTCCGTTCTTTTGTGCTGAGGTATCGTCAAATATCATGTGCCCTTGACTATCGATACGTGGATAGTCCATCGGCTTATCACGTGGCCAAAAGAAGTCAGAAGGGTGGCTAATGATGTGACCGAACACCAGTTTGGTAAGGCGACTCCACTCAAAAAACCGCACTTCTTTAGAGCGTAGGGCAACAAACAGTGCCAGTGAAAAGCTGACTATGAGGTTGACCATACCGATGAGGGCTACGCCAAGTACAGAAATTAAAATGAGACTCCAGTTTATTTCATCAGCAGATATATTGAAAAGTCCATGTGCCAAGTTGGCCGAGGCAAAAGCAATATGGCGAATATCAATAGGTAAGCCAAAGATATAGCCGATGGTTGCTGTACTACCTAAGAATACGCCGAATAAAAAGTTGCCCATAATAGCGCCTAGATTGGCTTCTATAAAGCCGCCCAAACGCTTGAGCCATGATTGAGGCAATATATATTTTAAGAACCTATGACGCTGTATACGTGCACCCACATGGTTATACACTGCTAGATTGTCATAGTATCCTGCAATGAGACCAGATAAGAACAGATAAACACCAGCGATGGCAGCGTGAGGGAGCGCTAACGAGCGAAACGGGTCTAGATCGTGTAGTAAATGACCAGCTTTTTCTGAATCAATCATTGGTGCGCCTGTATACTGTAACCAGGCAAAGGAAATAATAAGCGCCACAGGCACAGCCAACATCACGTTACCCATGATAGCAACGAACTGAGTCCGCAAAATATCAACGACCAGTTCTGATAGCTTGGTTAGCTGATGAGATTTTTTTCCAGAGCCTTCAGATATCGTAGAGGCGATAGCAGCAGCCGTCATAGCGGGCTGTTTTGTCGCTACTGTGCCACGAATGATATGGATAAATACAAAACCCAAACCATAAATCATGCTGTTGATAAATGCTCGTCCCATAGGGGCGAGTGCTAAATGGTAAGCCAATATCTTGATGGTGGCCATAAATGCAATGAAAAAGCCACCAATAGAGGCTTTTTTGAACATTTTTTGATAGCCAGATTTGTCGGTACTGATGTAATGCTCACCCACACGGCTAGCGTTCTCGGTGACCTTGCGTGAGAGTAACTTGGTGTTATTATCAATCAAATAGCCAATACTATAGCGCTGTCTGGCAGTGGTGATTAGCGTCTGTATCAACTCGATGACGGCGCGATCTCGTCTTTGGTGATCGTCTGTGACGAGCTCTGTCAAAATACGCATGCGCTGTAAGCTTTGGTCCAAACGCAGCATCATATTGGTCAGGCGAATGGAGATACCTGTCTTGTAGATACGTTTGCGGATAGTGGCAACAATATCTTCACATTGCTCAATCATGACTAACAATGGCGCCGGATCAACTGCATGTTCAGGGGTTATGTCGGTTAAAGTGTCGAGCTCATGTGCTTGTCTGTATTGATTGACAAAGAGTACGGCTTCTTGGTTTTGAGCCACAAAAGAAGCAGAGTAGTTGAGCATTTGCGGGTAGGAGTCCATCAAATCAGGGTGCAAGCCAAGTCCACTAATACGATAAGACAAAATAATGATCGCGTTTAAAATACTGTTTTTTGCCGTGGCGACCAAATCTAGGTGCTTTTCTTCTACTCTGATAAGCTCTACCAGTTCATCCCATTTATCTGCCTCAATATTGGCAAGCCAGCGCTCATCAGTACGCTTGTCGAATAGATAACCAATCAATTCTACGACAGAGTCATCTTGAGGTAGTATTGGCAAAAAACGATGACCAACCAATCGTCTTAAGCTATTAAAGAATCCTTGATCTGACATGATGCCAGTATCGGTATACAGTGCGATTTGACGGTATTGGATAATCAGTTTTAGCACAAAGCTAGAGAGACCATCGCCGTATTCTGGATGCTGATGCAAGATATCAATAAGGGCTTGGATATTTTCGTTCGCTAAAGCCGGTTCTTTATCACTGACTCGCAGTTCATCGATTAAGCGTTTGAGCACCGCAGCATCAGGTACATCACTTAGGGCAGTAATCTGTTGTAAAATGCGTTTTAATTCTGACACGTCGCACCCTTTATTGTAGTTGTTTCTATCACTTTTATTATTTGATACTTTGACACTATGCATCACATAATGAGTAGCAATGGCTTTATTAGATTTAGGAGATTTTAATTTTGCGTAGCGACACCTTGTCTTGCGTTATTTTAATCGTAACGGCGCATCGATAGTGAATTATTTTGTTAGGATTTATTTTGACAAAAAAAAGGACAGTAACGAGACTGTCCTTTTTATCAAAGAATTATAAAGTATTCAAGATGACCATTTAGCTTGCAGGAACATCGAAATAGCCAAGATCAAAGTTCATCATTGGATCACTGCCAGCTTTGACCATCTGTGCGTGAGCACTAATACGTGGTAGGACACGACCAACGAAATAGTCAGCAAGCTTAGCTTTGTTGGTATAGAACTCGCCTTCTTGACCATTGGCAGCTTCGACCATTAGCGCAAACATGTAAGAGTAGGCTAGGTAGCCAAAAGCATGCATGTAGTCAACAGCACAGCCGTTGATTTCATTTTTGCGTTCGCCAATATTGCTAAGAACCGTTTTGGTTAGCTCTTCAATAGTATCTGCTGCATCTAGCGTAGCTTGCTTGATAGCGTGATCTGCTTGCATGTTATTCACAAAATCACGAATCTCTTCTAAGAAGTTTGTGACGTACTTACCATTGTTACGAGCAACTTTACGACCCAACAGGTCAAGCGCCTGAATACCGTTAGTCCCTTCATAAATCTGAGCAATACGTGTATCACGAACGATCTGCTCCATACCCCATTCGCGGATATAGCCATGACCACCAAAGACTTGCTGGCAATCGACGGTTGCTTCCAATGCCTTATCAGTCAAGAACGCCTTGGCAACAGGGGTCAATAGAGCAACACGAGCAGAAGCCGCTTTTGCTGACTCAGGGTCAGTACTAAACTTTTCTTCATCAAGATTTTTGGCGACGTACATAGCAAAACAACGTGAAGCTTCATTGTTTACTTTGGCATTCAAGAGCATGCGGCGCACGTCTGCATGATGGATAATAGCATCGGCTGGTTTTTCTGGGCTTTGTAGCTGCGTATCGCTACGGCCTTGACCGCGATCGTTAGCATATAAAGCAGCATTCTGATAAGCAAGCTCAGAACCACCAAGGCCTTGTAGGCCCATCGTGACGCGCTCGTAGTTCATCATGATAAACATAGAAGACAGACCAGTGTTTTCTGCACCAACCATCCAGCCTTTAGCATTATCAAAGTTCATAACACAAGTCGCAGAAGCTTTGATACCCATTTTGTGCTCGATAGAACCTACAGCTAGCGTGTTGCGCTCGCCCAAGCTACCATCGGTATTAACCAAAAACTTTGGTACGACAAATAGTGAGATACCTTTTGAGCCTTCTGGCGCATTTGGTGTCTTTGCTAATACCAAGTGAATGATATTATCGGTAAGGTCATGCTCACCACCAGTGATAAAGATTTTGGTACCAGAGATATTATAGCTGCCATCATCGTTAGGAACGGCTTTGGTCTTGATAATACCCAAATCTGTACCGGCATGTGGCTCAGTCAAACACATAGTTCCTGACCATTCACCGTTGTACATTTTTTCTAGATAAGTCTGTTTTTGTTCTTCAGAACCAGCAGCGTTCAAGCAAAGTGTCGCACCAACGGTCAGATTTGGATACAGTGCAAACGATTGGTTTGCCGTGAAAACCATTTCTTCAGTAAGCATGGTTACCATTTTTGGGAAGCCTTGACCGCCGTATTCAGCGTTACCACTTAACCCAACCCAACCTGACTCAGCATACTGTTTGTAGGCATCTTTGAAACCTGTTGGGGTCGTAACAACGCCGTCACCCTCAAAGGTTGCGCCTTCTTCATCACCGCTACGGTTGATAGGCAGTAGAATATTCTTTGACAGTTTTCCCATTTCTTCTAAAATCATATCGACAGTTTCCATATCGACATGAGCTAGGTTTTCGTTGTTTTGCCAAAATTGTGGCGCTTTAAATACATCATTTAAAATAAAACGCATGTCATTAAGAGGGGCATTATAAACAGCCATAAACATTCCTTTGGTTCAAATGAATAAAATTGGAGGTGTTAAGATTATCAACTGTTCTCTTGATATAACCTTAGCGATTCATACTCAAAGTTTAACAAATAAGCTTGTATGCTAGTGTATTTCTTCGTGAATAGTGCGTGCACCAAAAGTTAGTGGCAGCTATTGTAGTGTTTAAATAAGCCTTAAAAACCATCAGCACATATCAAGAGTGTCTAATTAACAAGTATAGATTATAATTATAATTACGCTGACTACCATTTTTTTGGTGGCTATCTTTTATATAGTTATAAGCATATGCACAAAATAAATCGGCAACATACCGTGGTATGTTGCCGATAAAATACAGTGTCAGTAGTGCTTAATGTCTAATTAAAAAGCAAACTGTTCAACATCCATGCTCATGAACGGCTCAACACCAGTACCGATACGTTGTACATGGGTCGTGGTACGCGGTAATAATTTAGCGAAGTAGAACTGAGCCGTTTTGATCTTCGCGTCATAGAACGCTTTTTCGCCAGTACCATCTGCAATAGCAGTCTGAGCAACCAGTGCCATACGTGCCCATAGGTAAGCTAGGGTCACATAACCACTAAAGTACATATAATCGACAGCAGCGCCGCCGACAGCATCTGGGTTTTCAGTGGCTTGCATGCCGACACGTGCAGTCAAATCGCCCCATTCTTTAATGTGCTTGGCAAGTGGGCGGATGAACTGACCCATCTCGTCATTTTCTTTGTTGTCTTCACAGAATGTTTGGATCACTTTTACAAAGTTTGCAAGTAGCTTGCCTTGTGAGCCCAAAACTTTACGGCCGATCAAATCAAGTGACTGAATCTGAGTTGTCCCTTCATAGATACAAGCAATCGTCGTATCACGTACGTTTTGCTCTAGACCATATTCGGTACAGAAGCCACTACCACCCATGACCTGTACACCATGACCTGCCGCTTCTAGACCTGTTTCAGTCAAGAACGCTTTACCGATTGGCGTTAGGAAAGATAGCATTTGATTGGCATACTTTTGCTCATCGCCATTACCTTTGGCAACGATATCAGCAAACTGAGACATATAACCGATAAGTGCACGGCCACCTTCAGCAAATGCTTTGGTAGTCAATAACATATCGCGAACTGCAGGATGAACAATAATAGGATCTGCTGGCTTTTCAGGAGCCTTAGCACCTTTCAAAGAGCGAAACGCTAAACGATCATTGGCAAACGCAAGGCCACCTTGGAAAGCGAACTGAGCTGCGGTAACCCCCTGAATGGCAGTACCGATACGCGCCACATTCATAAACGTGAACATCGCGTTCAAACCACGGTTTTCTTCACCAATTAAGTAACCAGTTGCACCATCATAGTTCATGACACAAGTCGCAGAGGCTTTGATACCCATCTTGTGCTCGATAGAACCACATGATACTTCGTTACGCTCACCTAAGCTCTCATCATCATTAACGTGGAATTTTGAGACCACAAATAAAGACAAGCCTTTAGTACCTTCTGGCGCATTTGGCAGACGAGCTAGAACGATATGAATGATATTCTCAGACATGTCGTGCTCACCAGCTGAGATCCAGATCTTGCTACCTTTGATGTTATAAGTACCATCGTCGTTAGGCTCAGCTTTTGTACGTACTTGGTTCAAATCTGAACCACACTGAGGCTCAGTCAAGCACATGACGCCAGTCCATTCGCCTGAGATTAACTTTGGTAAGTATTTTTGCTTTTGCTCATCAGTACCATGATGCTCTAGAGTCGCCATACAGCCTTCAGACAGACCAGGATACATTCCGAACGACCAGTTAGCAGTACCCATAAACTCAGAGATTGCTGAGTTTAGTGACATTGGCATATTTTGCCCACCAAACTCTTCTTCAGCTGTCAATGAGGTAAAGCCAAGCTCACAATACTGCTTATAAGCTTCTTTGAAGCCTTTTGGTGTGGTCACGACGCCATTTTCGAAATGACAGCCTTCAGCATCGCCGCTTTGGTTCAATGGCGATAGCTCGTTTTCAGCAAAGCTTGCAGCTGTTTCTAGATAGCTATCTACAATGTCTGCTTCAATATGAGCATAATCATCAATATTTTGATAATGAGTTGTACTATCTAGAAGCTCATGCATGACAAATTTCATATCACGAATAGGGGCTTTATATTGCATGGTATCCTGTCCTTTTTGTAATGTAGTCGATGATCATTCATAGCAAGCATATGGTTGTGCTATTTTCTAGCACGTTGTTCTTACCTAGCCAATCTGAAAATCTAAATAAGTGACAAACAGCAAAGCAGGTCAATCAGGCTGTCGATCACATAAAATAGTGTTGAAAAGAGTAGTGATTGTTAGGGCAATAAGAGATTAAATGCGCTCCAACAAATTCACTATAAAAGATAGGCTTTCATAGATGATTATACAAGTTTGGTCACAGCACTGATAAGTCATGAACCCGCCTTGCATCAGTTATGCAATCGACGTTAGGCACCAATGCTCATCAGTAATAACCGTATAGGAATCTAACGTTACTGACAGGATTAACGCCATGATAATAGGGCATAAAATAAAAAAGCAGTGTTTAATAAACACTGCTAATTAAAAGGGTCTTAAGACACGAACATTTATATAATTATTCGGTAGTATATTGTTTGAGCAGCATCTCAGTGGCAACATCAGCAGGGATGGGTTTGCTGAACCAATAACCTTGCCCCTGTTTGCAGCCCATGTCTAGGAGCACATCGCGTTGCTGCTCAGTTTCGATACCTTCTGCCACTACTTGCATATCTAAAGCTACGGCTAGATCTAAAATGGCTTTTACAATCGCATGCTGGGTACGATCCGTTTCGATATTGGATATAAAGCTCTTATCGACTTTGATAAAGTCAAATGGATACTCTTGTAAATAACTCAAAGACGCATAACCAGTGCCAAAGTCGTCTAGCGCAAGACAAACCCCCAGCTCTTTGAGTGAGTTGAGCTGTTGTCTAACGTTGTCATGGCGCTGAATCAAGGAAGATTCAGTCACTTCAATATGCAGCTGACAGGCAGCAATATCATGCTGTACTAGCAGACCACTGACCATATCAAAAAAGTCAGGATGGCTAAATTCAGCTGCGTCGGCATTGATACAGATATGTTGGCAAAAGCCTTGCTGCTGCCACTCAGATAACTGTTTGGCGATTTGATTTGCCATCTGTGAAAACAGCTCAAATGATAGCTTGTGCGTGAGAATAGCGTCAATAAAATGTATGGGCTTTAGCAGACCACGTGTAGGATGTTGCCAGCGTACCAAGGCTTCAAAACCCGTGATGGCACCCGTATCTAACGAGAGTTTTGGCTGATAGTAGGGAACGAACTGACCGTCAGTAGTCGCAACTCTAAGCTCGGCTTCTAACTGTAGACTGCCTGCCGTTGCCTCTTCAATGGTCTTGTCGTACCAGCGAATATCGTCACCGCCATGCTGTTTGACGTACTGTAATGCTTTTTCTGCCTTCGTCAGTAATCCTGTTACTTGACCATCGTTTTTAGGAAAATAACTGACGCCCACTGAAACATGGCAATAAATATTTGCGTCCGTTGTGGCGCTGTCATTCATAGGGAAAGGGAGTTCGCACATTTGCATCAGTGTATCTAGCTGATGGCGTACCATATTGCCGTCTTTGCATTCGAACAATAATGCAAAATCATCACCACCAAAGTGAGATAAACACCGTAAATGCGCCAATTCGAGTTGCTTAATGCGTTCTACAAAGCTAGTTATTAAGGAGTTAATACCATCAGGTCCTAATAAGTTTGCCAGATTGCGATAACGGTCGATATTGAGACGTACGATGACCACTTCTTGATAAGTATCTAATAAAATATCGCTGGTCTGACTCAAAAACACCTTACGGTTAGGTAATCCGGTAAGTTGATCGTAGTTGAGCAAGTGCGCAACCTGTTTTTGATCTTTAACAACCGAAGACATGTCGCGTAGCATACCAACATGATATACCACGTCTTCAACAGAGATTTTTCGATAGGTCACATGACAGTCAATCATCTGTCCATAGCGATTAGCCATTGAAAAATCAAGCTCATGAAATCCTGTCTCGCTTAGATTGCTTTTGATGTCTTTTAAAATAAGCTGCTCTTCTTCTGACAAAAATTCAGCAGCGTAAATACCAAGTGGACGACCAACCAAAAATGATTCTTTGTAACCAATCAGGAGCTCATAACTGGCATTAACCGTGAGATAACGCAAATTGCCATCCAATATAAATATGGCATCGTCTATCTGCTCACACAGTTCGGTCATTAATTGCTGTTTAATCGATACTGGGATAGGGTCAAAATTGCTCATAATAATGTCTCACAAAAGATAATGACTCATAGAAACAAATAAAGACTGTGATTCAACTGACTAAAATTGAGCTAAGATCACTTTTAATTCTACACAATATAAAACAAAAGTTGTACTTTAATCATGAATTAAAAGATAATGACTATCATTATTGATTATTTATTATAACTATACAAGGCGAGTAAGGTCGTCAAAGCGACGACAGGTACGGTCTCGGTACGCAACACTCGAGTACCGATTTGCCAAGGGGCGAAACCTACTGATTCTGCTTTTTGGCACTCATCATCACTAAGCCCACCTTCAGGACCAATCAATAGTTCAATATATGGTGATTCTTGTTTAAGTACAGTTTCCAGTATCTCTGGTTTGGCAGGTTGACCTGCTGCCGGTACACTCATTTGCAACCGTAAATCTGCTGCGCTCTCTAGTACTTGATAGTACTTGTCTTTACTGAGTGTAGAGACAATAGGGCTGACCGCTGTCTTATTGTTTGGGGATTCAGTAGGGGCTAGCCAGTCACGAATAGACAATGGAGCCAGGATAAGTGGCGGGCGATTGAGACCGCATTGCTCACAAGCTGCTATGGCTACTTGTTGCCAATGCGCTAGCTTTTTTTCAACTTGTGCAGGCTTTAAGTTAACTTCACCATGATGGCTGCTGAGCAGTTGTATGGCAGTTACACCAAGCTCTGTTGCTTTTTGAATGGCGTAATCCATACGTTCGCCGCGACTCATCACCAACCCAATCTTGCTGATGATAGGTGCGGTGCGATCATCGTCAAGATGCAAGAGTAAGGTAGCAATCGCTTTCTTCTTACTGATTGTCTGTAGCTGTACCTGATACTCACCACCGAATCCATCAAACAAGATGCCCTGATCACCGACATTGGCACGCAAAACTCGGCACCAGTGATGGATGATGCTGTCTGGTAATTCAATATCGCTACCCTGAGACAGTTCACTCAATTTAGGCAGTAGCGGGGCATCGGCGTTGTCACTATCAATGGTATAAAAAAAACGTCGCACGAGGTCTTATTCCTATTGTTTGATTGGGAGCGTTTATTATCGGGTCCATAGAATATCACTTGAGCCACCTAAAGGCATGGCTTTTATGATAATTATTGTTTAATGCAACCACTCGTTATATAGACAATACTATCGCACAGTGAAGGAAAAATAAAAAAATAATTAAGATAAAGTGTATCCTGTAAAATATAAAAGGTAATAGCCCAAAATTTTCCAATAAAAAACTGGCACTCCTAAGAGCGCCAGTTATCAATCAGTCAATTAGATTTATTTATAAATATCAACAACTAAGCAGTTAATCTTACTCAGCAGTTAAGCCTAGTGCTTCAACCAAGCGTTTGTTTGGCTCGACTTTATTCATGCTATAAAAATGCATGGCTGGCACACCCTCGGCAATCAAGCGTTCACATAAGCGATAAACCACATCAAACCCAAACTCACGGATGGCTTTGTTGTCGTCACCAAAGTCGGCCAAGCGCTTACGTACATAGCGTGGAATATCAGCACCGCAGCTATCAGCAAAGCGTATCAGATTGCTAGAGTTGGTAATTGGCATAATACCAGCCACCAATGGCTGTGCATCGGTATCGATACCGCGTTTCTCTAGTGTGTCACGCAGATATAGATAGCTGTCTGCATTATAAAAGAACTGCGTAATCGATGCATTGGCACCAGCATGATATTTATTTACCAGATTATCGACATCGAACTCAAAGCTGCGTGCTTGTGGGTGCATCTCAGGATAAGAAGCCACTTCGATATGAAAGTGATCCCCTGAGTGTTCACGGATAAATCTGACCAAATCTACTGCAAATGGGAGTTCACCCATACCGACCTGACCTGATGGTAAGTCACCACGCAATGCGACAAGACGTCTGATCCCTAAGCTTTTGTAAAACTCAAGCAACTCAGCGATCTCAGACTTGTCATCGCCGATACAAGACATGTGCGGCGCAATTTCGGTATCTCCGCGTGCGCTTAGTGCTTTTACGATATCTAAAGTACGGTTACGGGTCGAACCACCAGCACCGTAGGTCACTGAAAAATACGCTGGTGACAGCGTATTCAACTCATCATAAGTTCTGAGAAGCTTTTCGTGACCCAGCTCGGTTTTTGCAGGAAAGAACTCAAAGGAGAAAGCAGGCTTACTCACAATTAGGCTCCTTTTAGTATTTATAAGCATCAGGCTTGAACGGGCCTTCAACGGGCACACCCAAATACTCAGCTTGTTTTTGGGTCAGCTTAGTTAGCGTACCATTAAAACCTGCAACCATAGCAGCGGCTACTTCTTCGTCTAGCTTCTTCGGTAATACTTTTACGTATAAGTTGTCAAAACGCTCATCAGTCGGCAGATCAGCAAATTTTTCTTCGAACAGATACATCTGTGCCAATACTTGGTTGGCAAATGAGCCGTCCATCACGCGTGATGGGTGACCAGTAGCATTACCTAAGTTTACTAGGCGACCTTCAGCAAGCAGGATCAAATAATCGTTTTCGTCATCTGAGCGGAAGATTTGATGCACTTGTGGTTTGATCTCAACCCAGCGCCAGTTGTCACGCATAAACTGAGTATCGATTTCGGTATCGAAATGACCGATGTTACATACAACAGCACCAGGTTTAAGGGCTGCTAGCATATGACGATCACAAACATGGTAGTTACCAGTGGTTGTGACGATCATGTCAGTGTCTTCAAGCAAGCGTTTGTTGATGTTGTCTGCGCCGCCAGTGTTGTCACCGTCGATGTATGGTGATAATACTTCAAAGCCGTCCATACATGCCTGCATGGCACAGATTGGATCAACTTCTGAGACGCGTACGATCATGCCTTCTTGGCGTAAGCTTTGTGTAGAGCCTTTGCCCACATCACCGTAACCGATAACCAGAGCGCGGCGACCAGCAAGGAACATGTCGGTAGCGCGTTTAATAGCATCGTTTAAGCTATGGCGGCAGCCGTATTTATTATCATTTTTAGACTTGGTAACCGCATCGTTGACGTTGATGGCTGGTACTTTAAGTGTGCCGCTGCCAAGCATTTCAACCAGACGATGTACACCAGTGGTGGTCTCTTCTGAGATACCATGGATGTTATCAAGGAGCTCAGCATAATCATCATGGATAAGAGCGGTCAAATCACCACCATCATCCAAGATTAAGTTAGCATCCCAAAGCTGACCTGACGCTTCGCCACCAACATGTACTTGCTGACGTAGGCACCATTCATACTCTTCTTCTGTTTCGCCTTTCCAAGCATAAACAGAGATACCCGCAGCAGCAATCGCCGCAGCAGCATGATCCTGAGTTGAGAAAATGTTACATGAGGTCCAGCGTACTTCAGCACCTAGCGCGACGAGTGTCTCGATAAGTACGGCAGTCTGGATGGTCATGTGGATACAGCCAGCGATTTTCGCGCCTTTAAGTGGCTGGTCTGCTTCGTAGCGACGACGCAAGCCCATTAGGGCAGGCATTTCGGCTTCAGCAAGGGTGATTTCACGGCGACCGTAATCAGCAAGGCTGATGTCAGCGACTTTATAGTCAGTGAAAGAGGGATCGATCGTATGGGCAGATGGTGTAGTAGACACTGCGTCCATAATATGCTCCTATCAGTGGTTAACGAATGATAAAAAGAATAAAAACGCAGGTGCCGTTGTTTGCGCTGCGAGCGACCAAAACGATGGATACTCAACAGTTAACCGAGCCTAACATAACCTGTGATTGCATAACTTTAGAATATTGATGCAGTAAATCACTATTATGGCGCAACACCTCTCGGAGGTCGTTATTGTAATAGATGAGTGGTTAATTGTCACCTATTGACTGAGATAAATGATAGGCAGTCATGGCATAAGCCTCTGTATATTTTTCATAGGTATAAAAAAAGGCCACCTGTAGATGACCTTTTATATTTAGATATTTTTTGATGCTACTCAGCCAATGTTAGTACCACTTGTAAGTCAAAGTGGTAAAGTAACTCGTACCTTCTGTGGCGTACTCATTACCGAATTGGCTTGCAAGGGTATAATCCTCATCAGTAATATTATCTACACGCAGGTTAGCACGTAGATTAGGTGTAATATAGGCACTCCCACTCAAGTTAAGCAGTGTATAGCTATCAAGTTCATTGTTTTCAGTTGTTAGTCTATCATCACTATATTTCGCCTCTAAGCGCATATCAAACATAGGCTGCTGATATCCAATATAAACTAAACCACTATTTTTAGGGCGGTAGGGAAGCTGTTGATCAAAGTTGGCATTAGTTTTGGTTTTGTTCTTAGCGTCTAAGTAGTCATACCCTAGGCCAAATATAAAGGCACTCATATTCCAATCTGAAGTCAAACTCAAACCTTTTATTTTTGCTTCACTAATGTTTGTACCACTTGCAATAAGGTCTTCTGCGTCTGTGTGATAGCCTGTCAATCTTGAAGTTTGCATATCGTTAACGTATTCAACGAATACTTCAGTATTCTCAGTTCTTTCAGGCTTTAGGTTTGGATTGTTATCCCCTGGGTAATATAAATCGTTAAAAGTTGGTGCGCGAAAGCCTGTGGCATAATTTGCACCGATGCGCATACCAGCTAGCGGACGTATGGCTGCCCCTAAGTTGTACGTGCTTTCATTACCATATTGTGAGTTGTCATCTACACGATAGTTGGCTTGCAAGTCATAATAAGTATCCGCTAATTGATAACCTACAAAAGCACTCTTAACATCTCTATCGTCAGGGTTATAGGCAGTTTGCACCGCAGGATCAGGGAAGTTTGAAAAGTCTAAAACGTCTGAAGCATCTAATTTTTGTGATAACCATTCTGCACCCACAATGACGGTGCCAGGTTGCGCGTTAATACTAGTCTCTAAGCGTGCTTGCTCTTGAGTGGTATCAAACTGGCTACCATTGTCGTAACTGATAGAGTTGTTATCATGAGAGGTTGATTTATCAATACTTTGACCGTAGCTAAGTTTAGTAAGAGTTAATGGGGTTTTGTATTGTAGATAGGCGTTAGCGCTACCGTTTTTTTGATCAGAGTAAGCGTAAGGAATGACTTCTCCAGCTGAGTCAAACTCAGTCTTAGAGTCTGAATATAAGCCACTAATCCCTGCACTTAATGCATTTGTGAACTTGTGCTGTAGTGCCAAACTGACATTGGTAGATTCAAAGCCATCATCATCAGGGTTATAATCAAAAGAATTACGATTAGCAATCGCGTTAAAACCATCAGTTTCGTTGCGACTTACACCCAAGCTCATTGATGAAGTGTCGTTTTTGAGTTGGCCTGTCACACCGACTTGATAGTGATTATTACTACCATAACCAACTGTAGCAGAGACATTAGATTGGTCTACACTATTGCCCTTAGTAAAAATTTGAATAACACCGCCCATAGCATCTGAGCCATAAAGACTTGATCCTGAAGCGCCATATAAAATCTCAATACGATCAATTTGATCCGCTGATAATAGATTTAGTGATGGACTACCCAAAGATACTGAGCTGTAACGAACGCCATCGATAAGCACCAATACCTGCTTGCTATCGTAACCACGCATATAAAAGTTACTGGTTGTTCCCATGCCGCCGCTTTGCGTAATGTTGATACCGGGTTGATTTTTTAATACATCAGTGACTGTTTGACCCTGATAACGTTGTAATTCTTCCTTATTAATTACTCGTGTTTGCGCAATAACATTACTGGTCTTGGTAGGCGTACGCGTCGCTGTCACGACGATCTCGTCAAGTTCAACCTGTGGCAAGTCACTATCACTGATAGCCGTATCTTGAATGGTAGCTGCCATCGCAGTATTTGCGGCAAGTAAACCAAGTGCACTTAAGATGCTTAGACGAAGATAGGTATTAGATGACGAACGTGAAGAAAACATAATCAATTCCAGAATAATCCCATGAAGGATGGCAAAAATAAAAGGTAACTGTTGTGATGTGATGGGCATCAAAAGTTACAAAAAAAAGCATATAAGTAAGGCTGCGCTCATTATCTATAAAAGTTAGCACTTTATAAACCACTTTAACTTAATATTTATTCAGGGTAGCGTGAGTGGAATTCATGATGAGATGTTGATCCTTTGATTAAAGGTAACTTCCTCTTGATTACGGAGAGAGATGAATAATTAGGATCGCTCATTCACATAGATGACAACAAAAATGCATAATCAAAAGCACTGCTGTTATAAATAATTGTTATCATAGTACAGATATTATATGTTCTTAATCGTGTCACCTATAAAGTTAAGAGGTTTGCCTTGTCTACTAAGCATAATCTGCCGTCTACTACTGCGTTTTTTTCATTGAACGCCATTACTAAAATACCGTTAGCAGTTATTTTGCTTTTGTTGGTCACGATGGTGGGTATTGCGATGCCCAATAAGGCTTTTGCTCTTGAGGCAGGCGCGCTTGGGGTAGGTGGTGACAGTAGTGAAGAGATGGTAAGTGGACCATTACCTGATTCATTTGGGCGCGATACGCCGCGTCATACCGTACAGGGTTTTATCAGTGCGCTGGGCGAAAATGACTACTTGCTGGCAAGTAACTATCTAAATTTGTCCAAGTCCGATAACCCAACGACCGTTGTGCGTCAGTTCAAACAAGCATTAGATGCAGGAGGGCGGTTCCAGCCTGATTTACAGATTAGTAATCTGCCTGGTGGCAATCTCACCGACCAGTTACCACCCAACCAAGAAAATGTGGGTGTGATCAGTATCGGTGAAAAAAATGTGTCATTGTTACTAGAAAGGGTAGTATCCGAAGATAACGAGCAGTACTGGCAGTTCTCAAGTGAAACGCTCGCTTCCGTACCAGAAGTCATAGAAAATACTGAGCCGACGTTGGTATCGCGTTATACCTTTGACTCACTTGACGGCAAAAAACTCTTTGGCTATCAGTTGGCTGACTTGGTCGCTGCGCTAACGATGATTGTGAGTAGTTTTGTGCTCACGTATATTGCTGTGTGGCTACTGTATCATTTACTAAGAATCACTTATCCTCGTGTGCGTGGTACGCCATTACCATTACCGAATAAAGTCATATTGCCACTTGCTGTCGTTATTATGGCGCTGATATTGTCAGAAGTCATGGTCTATGCTGGCGTGTCAGTCACGCTGCGTGAGCCTGTCAATCGCTTTACTGATATTGCTTCATGGGTAGCAACCACTTGGCTGTTGCTGCGGGTTATCGATGCTATATTTACGCGCGCGGTCAATCTAAGCTATAAGAAAAACTACACTGAGCGTGTCTCGATATTGGGACTGATGCGAAAAGTGGTCAAAGCGTTGCTATTGATATTTGCGGTCATCGTTATTTTTGGCAATTTGGGCTTTGACTTGACGACTGGTATCGCTGCATTGGGTGTGGGTGGTTTAGCCTTAGCACTTGGTGCGCAAAAGACTATTGAAAACCTCGTTGGTAGTGTCGTGGTGGTGGCAGATTCGCCCGTACGTATCGGTGATTATTGTAAGTTTGGTACTTACGAAGGCACCGTGATTGATATTGGTATTCGCTCCTCGCGCGTACGCACCTTATCACGAACGATTGTCACCGTACCGAATGGTGATTTTTCGTCGATGCAGATTGAAAACTTTACCTCTCGTGATATGTTTCAGTTTTACCATAAGCTATATCTCAAACGTAACGCTGATATCGATGTGGTATTCAAAATGGTCACAGATTTGGATAATTTTCTGAAAGAACATGAGATGACCAACCAAGAGTGGAACCAAGTCAATATTTCAGAGCTGCGTCAAGACTGTTACGTGATTCAGCTACAGGCATATCTTAACGCCAATAACGTTGTTGATTTCTATGACAAGCAAAATGTATTGTTCGTTGAGGTATTGAACCAAGTGGCAAAATACAAGGTCGAGCATGCATTGCCCACCCAGCAGCTGATCGTCAATCAGGCTGAGCTTGAACATCATATAGACAGTACGGTAGATGAAACAATAGAAGAAGATACATCAAATGATAGCAGCGGTAATGGTGATGAGACAACGGTAAGCACAGACAGCAGTGACAATCATGCTAGTACTGGCCTTAACGACAATATAGGTAATGACAACATCAGAAACGATACCAAAAAACCCAATTCATCTATGGCAACCGTTACCAGAAAAGGGGCACTCAAAGCATTAAAACATAAAAGTCATATGCTTAGAAAAAGTAAATTTAAGCACACAAAAAACAAATTTAATCTTTCTATATGGAATCAACCGTAAGCGCTATGCTGAACGGTGCTAAGTTCAACAGAGTTGTGTTTAATAGCATCATGTTTCATGACAGTAGTTGTTACAACGGCACAGCGGTTTTATTACGTAGTGAGCCGTAGTATGACCAAAGCAGTAGGCTGGCAGCGCTGCGATAGGGCGACCAATGCTGAGTGAGGTTTTTGAGTTGCTTAGGCGTTGGTCGCTCTGCTAAGCCTAGTAAATGCATGGCACCAACTTTGATGGCTAGGTCATCAATAGCAAACACATCTGCACGCTTTAAAGAAAACAATAAGTACATCTCAGCAGTCCAACGTCCAATGCCTATCACAGCTGTCAAGGTTGTTATAACCTCTTCATTTGATAAGGTTTCCAATAATGCAAAGTCGATATCATGATCGACTAATGAGCGGACGTAGCGAGTTTTTTGTTTAGATAGTCCTTGAGCTTTCAGGTCTTCGTCCGTCGCTTGATGTATTGCCTGCGGCGTTATTAACTCTGCATTAACCAAACGTTGCCATATACTAGCCGCCGCCGCTACAGATAATTGCTGACCGACCATCGCTCTCATCAACTGCTCAAACCCACCTGCATTGTGTCTTAGACTAGGTGTGCCTACCTGTTCATAGACGGAGGCAAATTTTGGCTCAATAGCAATCAACGCAGTGATGTTCTCCTGTAGCTCTTGACTGTTTTCAATAGTTTGTATGCTCATAATAAGATCGCTTTTCTAATGAGTAGATATTTTGATGGATATCATAGCAAAGAGTGGTGGGTTTATATCAGTAGGCAAGTGGCTAAACGTTAAACAATTAGAAAAATGTATAAGCTACAGACAAAAAAAGGACTACTTGGTTGTAGTCCTTTTTTTAATACCGCTCAATTGTTAGCGAGTAATCTATTCGCCGTCTGCCTTTGGCTTCTTGAGCAATACGAGTACAGCGCCATTACCGCCGTCTTTTGGCGGTGCAGAGCAAAAGGCCAGTACTTCTGGTAATTGACGCAACCACCCGTTGATACAGGTTTTTAGAATTGCTTCACTACCTTTGCCATGTACGATTTTTACCATGGTCTCGTTACTTTGTTTTGCTTGGCTCAGCAGCTTAGTCATGGCATCGCGCGCTTCTTCTATCGTACAGCCATGAATATCTACTGCATCGTACCAGCGCAACTTACCTTTTTTAAGCTGATCGAAAATTTTGTTTTGGAGCGTTGGCTGCTTATAGGACAAATAAGCTTCAGCTGCAACAGGATTCAGTAGGGCTTGCATATCTGACAATCCTGCACCTAAATCACTGGCTTCGCTACCCTGAGCTGCTGCACGTTTTGAAAGTGTCGCTGCATCAGGTTTGCCTGCTTTAGTTGTGCTAGCAGGTGAGCGGACGTTCTTGTCTTCTAACTGATTCACCCCGTGCATGGCTTGCATGAACAGCACCTTATCATCATCGATATGTTCGCTATCGAGCTGTTTGACGGTTTTTTTGACTTGTTTTTGAGTCAATAGTGATACAGGCTCAGTTGGTTTTTGGTTCTCACCTTCAGGTGAATTGGTATCACGACCTTTACTCAATTGGCCTTTTAGTTCTTTGAGCTGGTCTTGCATTTCTTTTGAAAACAGAGAGTTTGACATAAAAGTTAACGTATCGTTGATTAATGAATGTTGGGTTAGCTGATAGCACGCCTGCTTTGTAGAAACTATTTGGTGCTATCGCCGCTTGAATATGTGAGTTACTTTACTCGTCTACTGTAACGCCCGCAAGTAAGGATTGTAACGCTTGTCCAGGATGGTCCGTTTTCATAAACTGTTCACCGATCAAAAAGTGCTGAATTTCATTACTAAGCATCAGCCGAATATCATCGCTATTGTGAATCCCGCTTTCGGTTACGATCAGTGGTTTTTTATCAGCGTTATCTGCCTCACTATCAGTCGCGAGTGCTTCGGTCAACCTGCTTTTTAGATCAAGCGTGGTTTGTAGATCCACATCGAACGTATTCAAATCACGGTTATTGATACCATAAATATTATGCTCTGAACGTGGCAGCTTTAGCGCCCGCTCAAGCTCGGATTTGGTATGTACTTCTATCAATACATCCATACCAAGCTCGATACTTAGCGCATGCAGCTCTTGCACTTGTGCATCGTCTAGGCAGGCCATGATGAGCAGAATACAGTCAGCACCCATTAAGTAAGATTGATATATCTGATACGCATCAATCATAAAGTCTTTGCGTAGTATCGGCAGGCTTGAGGTGTTGGCTGCTTGAATCAGGTAGATGTCATCGCCCTGAAAGTAGTCACGATCTGTCAGCACGGACAGACAGGTGGCGCCTGCTTGCTCGTACTGCTGAGCAAACAGAGTAGGGGTAAAGTTATGATTGATGACCCCTTTAGATGGTGAAGCTTTTTTAATCTCAGCGATGATACCAACGCCATTGCCCTTAGAGCTGACGGCACGTAAGGCAGCTGCAAATCCACGACGGGATTTATGATCCGCTGCGACCTGTGCTTGCAAATCCTCAAGGGGTAGTGCTGCACGAGCTGCTTTTACTTCTTCTACTTTGGTTGCGACGATGCGTTGTAGTACCGAAGGTATGTCTGAGTGAGTTGTGGTCATACGAGTGTCCGAATATCGTTAAATTGAGTAGAAAATAATGAACAAGTTTATGTTTTATAAATGGCAGTAAATTAACCCTGAGCCACGAGCTGTTGTGTATAAGCAGCCAAAGATTCAAGTTTAAGTAAAGCATCACCATTTTGTATGACTTTTTGTGCTCGGCTGACACCATTAGGGTAGTTACTGGCAAGACCTGCAGTATATATAGCTGCGCCTGCATTCAACGCAATCATGTCACGTGCTTTGAGGACGGCGCGATCATGGGTATCATTACCAGACAGAGCGGCGCGAATCAGCTCAAGGCTTTGCGCTGGAGAGTCGACATCGAGACCGATCAGGGTTTGGGATTCGATACCTGCATCTTCTGGCATCATCTCATAAACAGAGATCTCGCCATCTTTTAGTTCAGCGACTGTGGTTGACGTTGCAAGACTGATCTCATCTAGACCGTCTTTTGCACCGACAACCATGACATGGCGTGCACCTAGATTTTTCATTACTTTTGCGATCGGCTCACACAACTGTGCGGTAAATACACCAATGACTAGGTTAGGGGTGCCCGCTGGATTGGTCAATGGTCCCAAAATATTAAAGATCGTGCGTGCTTTTAGCTCACGGCGTACAGGATTGGCATAGCGCATGGCGCTGTGGTGATTGGGAGCAAACAAAAAGCCGATACCTTCGTTCTCAATACAGTCTTTTGCTTGTGCTGGACTAAGCGCTAGACTGATACCTGCCTGCTCAAGCAAGTCGGAGCTACCAGACTTGGTTGAGACGCCGCGATTACCGTGTTTGGCTACCTGCGCGCCAGCCGCCGCAACCACTAATGCTGATGCAGTCGAAACATTAAATAAATTAGCACCATCACCGCCAGTACCAACGATATCAACTAAATAATCGCAGTTCTTTGGTTCAATATTGGCGGCTAGTGCACGCATGGCACTGGCTGATGCGGTAATCTCATCGATCGATTCACCCTTCATGCGTAGACCTGTCAAGATAGCGCCCATCATGGCATCACTACATCTGCCTTGCATGATGATAAGCATCACTTGATACATCTCATCAAAGGTTAGGTCAATATGCTGAAAAATTCTACCGAGCGCTGACGTTAGCAGTTGATGCGTTTGGTCGTCAGACAGTTTTTCGATACTCTCTGGGGTGTGCGTTTCTTCTGTTTTTGTTGTATTCATTATGATCTCGCTTATGATTATTCTTTATGTAAATCTGTGTAAAACTTGGCATGAGTTTATGCAAACAGTATTTTTTATCGACATGCTTTTAGTTAGATCTAACCAACTTGTGGTAGCTCATCGGATGTCAGGGTAGCCAAACCATGAGTCTGCAAAAAGTTATTGAGCAACTGGTAACCTGCTTCGCTCAATATTGACTCAGGATGGAACTGGACGCCCTCTACAGCCAACTCTTTGTGACGAATACCCATGACTTCTCCGATACTACCGTCACTGCTCTGTGTCCATGCAGTGAGCTCAAGACAGTTGGGTAGGCTACTCTTGTCAATGACGAGTGAATGATAACGTGTCACTTTTGATGGGTTGGGTAGTCCAGAAAATATACCTTGGTCATTATGATACACAGCAGATAACCGCCCATGCATGACTTCACCAGCTTTAACAACTTGTCCACCAAATGCTTGCCCAATAGCCTGATGTCCCAAGCAAATACCAAGTATAGGAATCATCCCTTTGAACACTTCAATCACCTCTAGCGAAATACCAGCGCGATCAGGGTCGCAAGGACCTGGGCCAATAACAATCACAGTAGGGGCAAGGGTCTGAATCTGCTCAATAGTGACCTGATCATTACGCCAAACCATGATGTCTTGTTGCAATTCACCGAAGTACTGTACGATATTGTACGTAAAACTATCGTAATTATCGATCATCAGAATCATGAGCGTTCCAAATTATTGGTTTTTTATACTTCTCAGAATGGGGCATACATATGGGGTAGATATTGATAGAGAGCATCAAATAGCAAACATCAACAAGCCATGATGTTCTCGGCTTCTGGACGCCGCCGTTATCTTACCACTATTTTCTCCGCTATCAAATGTAGGACACATACAAGCTAGGCAACCGAGGCTCGAAATAGATTTTTTATCATACTGATCGACCTGGGTTAATTATTACAAATAAAATCGTAACTTAATATTTTGATAGCGCACCACAACAGAACAATGGCATCATTACGACTGTCATTAGCACTAACTTGGTGCTTTATGTTTACTGTTGGTGCGTTAAGTAAAAGCAAAATAAAAGGCGATTGAATAAATATTACTGCTGACAACTACTGGATTTTATTATAAGACGCTGTAATTATTGAAAATAAGCATTTGTATGAGCCGATTTTTGGTAATCAATTTAATATATTGGCACACCCTTTGCATTGACGCTGCTATGATTGTCTATGATTACAAAAAGTGGTCTCAAATGATCGTTAATCAGTGATCGTCAATAAGTGCCTGAAGCGTTCAGTATTATCAGTTATATACTGCTAGAATGACGTTAGAATTGACTTGGCGTATTTTAGACTATTAAGATGGAGCGGGTCTAATTAAGTAAACGTCTTAGATCAGTGTCTTGACTAATACGATAAATAGTGCTGATAATAAGCATAATATCGAATGCGCTGTTTGGTATTGAAAAGAGTACACTTGGAATACTTGAACAAGAAAATGGTACCAATAATTTTAAATTGCAATAACGTGACCAACACAACGGAGATTATGTATGTCGAACAAATTATTAGATCTTATTCAATCCTCTAATGCTAAATGGGTTGACTTTCGCTTTACTGATACACGCGGCAAAGAGCAGCACATCAGCTTTCCAGCATCTACTGTTGATGAAGATGTCATGGAAGATGGCAAAATGTTTGACGGTTCATCTATCGCTGGTTGGAAAGGTATCGAAGCGTCTGATATGATCTTGCGTCCTGATCCAGAAACGGCATTTATCGATCCGTTCTTTGATGCAGTTACTGTCGTCGTAACTTGCGATATCATCGAGCCATCAACGCTACAAGGCTATGATCGTGACCCACGTTCTATTGCTCGCCGCGCAGAAGAGTATTTGAAGTCTACTGGTATCGGTGACACGGCGTATTTCGGTCCTGAGCCTGAATTCTTCGTATTTGATGACGTTAAGTGGTCAGTTGACATGTCTGGCGTTAGTCATAAGATCACTGCTGAAGAAGCAGCATGGTCGACTAATGAGTCGTATGAATGGGGCAACATGGCGCATCGTCCACGTGTCAAAGGCGGTTACTTCCCAGTACCACCAATCGACAGCTCGCATGACATGCGCTCTGTTATGTGTGAACGTATCGAAGAAATTGTTGGTGAAGGCCGCGTCGAAGTTCATCACCACGAAGTTGCTTCTTGCCAGTCTGAAATCGGTGTTGCATTCAACACGATGGTACGTAAAGCGGATGAAGTTCAGCAATTGAAATATGTGGTGCATAACGTTGCTCACCAGTTTGGCAAAACAGCGACCTTTATGCCAAAACCAATCGTTGGTGATAATGGCTCAGGTATGCATGTTCATATGTCAATCTCAAAAGATGGCGTAAACACGTTCTCTGGTGATGAATATGCCGGTCTATCTGAGACAGCATTGTACTTTGTTGGTGGTATCATCAAACACGCTCGTGCATTGAACGCAATTACCAACCCATCAACGAACAGCTACAAGCGTCTGGTGCCACATTACGAAGCACCTATTAAGCTTGCTTACTCAGCGTCTAACCGTTCAGCGTCTATTCGTGTGCCACATGTAAGTAGCCCAAAAGCGGTACGTATCGAAGCTCGCTTCCCAGATCCAACAGCTAACCCATACTTAGCATTTGCTGCGCTATTGATGGCAGGTCTTGACGGTATTCAGAACAAGATGCATCCAGGCGAAGCTGCTGACAAGAACTTGTATGACTTGCCACCAGAAGAAGAAGCACAGATCCCAACGGTTGCAGAGAGTTTAGATGTTGCACTACAAGCATTGAAAGATGATCACGACTTCTTATTAAAAGGTGACGTGTTCACTAAAGATATGCTAGAAGCCTTTATTGCATTGAAAGAAGAAGAAGTACAACGCCTGAATGTTACTGTGCATCCTGTTGAGTTTGATATGTACTACAGCTGCTAATAATGAATTAATCTGTTGAGTTAATTCAACAAGAAAGAACCAGTCAAGTTAATCTTGGCTGGTTTTTTTGTGCCGTTAAGACAAGAATGTACTAGCATCAGATAATGCTATTTGAGATGAATAGTGAAGCCACACCAAACATTGCTGATTTTGCATCGAAAATATCGCATAATGATTGATATACTATTATATTAATAGCAGACACTAATTAGGCTGATTGACCATGACTTTGTTATCAACGCAACACTCTATACAAGGCAATGTAAAGGTAGGACTATTGATGGTTGCTGCGATAGCAAGTCTTTATGCACCGCTAAGCAATGCGGCACCCATCTATAAAGTGGTTGATGAGCAAACCGGTCAAGTCACTTTTACCGATCGACCGCAGGATTATGAGCAGCAAGCTGGCAAACAAGTCAGTCAGATGTCTATCACGACAGGCAATGAGACAAGCAGGTCAGCCAGCTCTAGCATGGCAGGTAGCTCTAATGCAAATAGCCTGCCATCGAATGTATCACAAATGGGAGTCACTCCTACGGCTTCTGCCGCCAATACTCAGACCAACGCACCAGTAAACTATCAATTGGCAATTGCTGAGCCTAGCAAAGAAAGAGCCTATCGTCGTCCAGCGCAAAGTATCGATGTCGCTGTACAGGTTAATCCTGCGCTACAAGCAGATGACAGCGTGCGTATTTATCTAGATGATAAGGAAGTAGCACAAGGATTGAGCGCGTCGATTGGGACTGTAGATGTGCTACCAGGTGCCCATACGATCAAAGTGGTCATACAAAATAAAACTGGTCAGGTGCTACGGCAAGTCACACGTACGGTATACGTCATCCAAAACAATACGACACTACAAAACAATAAGAAAATTGCGCAGCAGCTCTTGGCTTATCAGAACTTGCCTTGGTATCAAAAGGTACTGTTGAAACTGCGTCAACAGGAAGTGGCTCAGTCTCAGTAACGACTAATTGAGATAGATATCATTCGCCAAATAAAAAGGCAAGCACCACCGATGATGCTTGCCTTTTTTAATGTCAGTTGATTATTTTAGGAGTACGTTAACTTACTTAGTTAGCTCAATGGTACCGTTAGCAGTGACTGAGATGGTACTGTTACCAGATTCAAAGCTTTGACTTGGTACTGACTCGTCTGCCATGCCTGATTTCATGCTCATGGCGCTGTACATAGGACGTGGGTAGTTACTACCGGTGTTCAAATTAACATTTATGACACGATAGCCACGGGCGTCCCAAGCACGGGTAAGGCTCTTGGCTTGCTGTTGAAACGAGCGGGAGGCTTCAGTCATTAGCTTTTGCTCTAGCGCATCTTTTTTGGTATCTGAAACACCAAAGTTCAAATTGTCCATGACCAAGGTTGCTTGTAGATCAGCAATAAGTTGGCTAGTAGCGGCAAAATCGGTACTTTTCAAATCTATATTTGCTTGACCTGTCCAACCGATGATTTTGTCGTTTTTATCGTAGCGTGGATAGGTACGTTGTTGTCCTGTGGTCACAGTAACGCTAGGATAGCGTTTGGCAATTTTCATGGCATTATTAATTGAAGTATTGAGCGTCGTGGCTAGCATTTTGGCATCCGTTGCCTGCGCCTTTTTGTACAAGCTGGCTCGTACTTCGTCGTTCTGGATTTCTTCTTTTATTTCTGTCTGAAAGGTCAGTTGATCGTAGCCTGTTGGTTCTGCATGGGCGCTTCCCATCATTGCCGTCATTAGACAAACCGTACCAGACGCTAGCGCTGCTTTATTAAGTAACGTGTTTTTCATCATTGTCTCCTTAATTGATTTTGTTAATTTTTATATGAATGTCTTACCATCCATTTTTATATGAGAAGCTGTCTCTTTTGTGCTCTAAATGTTGACATGTGTGCAACTTCATTCCCTAAAATAGCAAAATCTGTCTGATTTGCTGTGAGAATTTTGTGAGCTACGTTACTCAGTTATTAAACCACTAATATAACTGTGGTATCTTTCACATGGTTTTATTCTCTAGCGTGCGTGGCGCGTACTGGGGTCTAGGGTGCCAACAGTATCAAACGTTTTATATGCCTGTAAGTTCTGTGTGAGTAGCATATAATAGGTCAATGGCCAAGCTTTGGTTAGTGTCAGAAGAAAAAACATCGTTTGAATGAGGTCTATAACCGACTTGTTAAAACCAGTTTTATCGCAGGGGTTGCAAAATAAAAAAATCCTTGTATAATCTACATCCGGTGGCTCCATTGGTAGCCTCGCAACATTGTTCTATGAATCCCGCCAGGACCGGAAGGTAGCAACGGTAATAGTTATAATGTGTGCCGAGGATGTGCTGATGGAGTCGCTTTTTTTTGCCTAAAATTTGATACTGACATCGACAAAATATTAAAAATGTTTTCTATTAAAGATACTTTTTATTTGAAACGCTTTTACGATGTGTCCAGCCCTTCATTGCAAAGGGCTTTTTTTTGTCCAAAATTTCATCCAAGCTTTGGTTTGATGTGCCACTTAATTTCTTGTTCAATTCAAAAGCTTCATTGGTTAATATGAGTTAAAATACAATGTATTAACTTTTATTAACATTCTAGACACTTTGAGGTTTGGTTATGAAAATGTTTGTTTGGCTATTCATTGCGTTTGTGGTACTGGTGGTCGTATTTGGCGTGTCAGTATTTAATAGATTGGTACGAGCACGTAACCAAGCAAAGAACGGCTTTGCTCAAATAGATGTGCAATTAAAGCGTCGTCATGATCTGATTCCAAATTTAGTCGAAACTGCCAAGCGTTATTTGAGCCACGAAGAAGAGACGCTGACACGAGTGATTAGCGCGCGCAATCATGCTCAAGATTTACAAGACTCTAATAAACATCAGCCAGATTCACTAGAGCATATGGCACTGTTTGCCAAAGCAGAAGGGATGCTGTCTAAAGCGCTAAGTCAGTTTTCGGCAGTTGTGGAAGCCTATCCTGAGCTCAAAGCCGACAGTATGATTAAGGATCTCATGGATGAGTTAACCAATACTGAAAACCGAATCGGTTTTGCCCGCCAGCATTACAATGACAGCGTTATGTTCTATAACAATGACCGAGAAGTGTTTCCTAACAATCTTGTCAGTACGACCTTTGGCTTTCGTCCGCTCAGTCCTTTAGTGTTCGAGGACAGAGAAGCCATTGCTCAAGCACCGAACGTCAATATGGCCTAAGGCTTCGACAAATTTAGCAAATATTAGGTAGCCTACGATCATGGATTTTTTTGGTGAGCAGCGCATACGTACGCGGCGCAGTCTATTGCTATATGGGCTGTTTTTTTTAATTGTGCTTGCTCATATAGCAGTAGCGCTCGCTGTCATGGGCTTACTACTGACGATATTTACAGGTGGTGTATACCGCTGGGTATTGATACTGGTTATTATCCTGACGCTAGGCAGTTTTTTTGTTGGTAGTTTTTTAGAGTATCAGCGCTTGAGAGCGGGTGGACGTGCTATTGCTCAGCGGGTAGGGGGCGTTAGATTGTTCATTGATAACAGTCAGGTACCCTGGCAGCACAGTCAAGGGGTGACGCATCAACATAAAAGTGAAGACAAGGTTCGTTATAGCGCGCGCCATATCGCAGTAAGTGACGAGCGTGACTTTCCACCAGTTTATCGGCGCTATTATGAAATAGCACAGCAGCTAGCAATTGCGTCGGGACTGAGTACACCAATACTATATGTATTGCCTGATGAGCAAGGAATCAATGGTTTCGTCGCTGGTCGCCACAGTCAAGATATGGTACTTGTCGTTACCCAAGGAGCGCTAGATAAACTATCTGATGAAGCGCTATATGGGCTCATTGGTCATGAGTATGGTCATATTTTGCATGGTGATGCCAATTTTAACCTACAGCTAATGGTAGTGCTGGCAGGTTTACAAATACTGTATGACTGGAGCGATCCGATCTCCAATCATATCTCTGAGTATCGTTACTTTGATAATGATACTATCTCCCAAAATTTACTATCACAAAGGCAGGTTGATGTACTTGCGCGCAGTACAGAAGCGCAAACGGCCAGTTTTACCACTCACAGTGAGTGGGTGACGTACTGGCAGACACAGTCGCAGCAACAGCAGTCGTCTGCCAAGCGCCAGTCTAGGTGGGTGCAAAATAGACCAGTGATTGATCGACATGCACCGCGCAGTATGTGGACATTGCTGCTGCATGGTTTGAGCTTCTCGAGCATGGCAAGTGCTCAGCTGATTAAGCATAGCTTTAACCGTCAGCGTGAGCTACTCGCTGATGCAACCAGCGTACAATTGACGCGCACACCTGCCATTTTAGAGACATTAAAAGCCATTCACCAAGACTCGCTTGGGTCACGTTTGACTGGTATTGCCGATATCAATGGACTCAGTCATTTTTTCTTTGCCAGTAGTGGTGCTGATTTGGGAGACGTATCATGGTTTGCTACTCATCCAAGCTTAACTGAGCGTATGAGCGCTATTAATGCGGATGCCTACCATGACTTTGCCATACAAGTGGCTACAGAAAAGCGTCTCAATCAACAAAAAATCAAAGAGATATATCGGCAGCGCCAGCTAGGTAACTGGGGCGAGGTAGATACAGCAACTACTCAAAATAGCCTAAGCAATAATTCAAAAGTAATGGATAAATCACTACGTTACTCATCTTCAAATTTTAATCAAAAAAGTAAGGCTGAACATAAGAGCGTAGATGAGCCCATAAAGGGGTACTGTAATGACAACTCTTGCGAACAGCGCTCTATTTCTGATAGTCACAAAAATAAAAACAGTTATCAAGCAGACGAAGGTCTTGAATTCACTCAAGAGACAGACAAGATTATTGATGGTAGATTACAAGTAGACGCTGTATCTGTAGATGACGATAGTACGCTAAAGCCATGGCAGGCAAGACCTAATGTGGATTTGCCAAAAAATACATTGATAGAAATCAGCGATAGGCAAAAGGTATTACTACCGCAATACATCATCGATCACAGCCATCATCCTCTAGGCGCGCTGGCATTGATTGAAGCGGTTATGCTTTGCCACCAAAGGCGACCACTATCAACGAATGCGTTTTATAGTTTGATAGATATTTGGGGCGCGGCTGGCGCGGTGGAAACTAACAACTCTAGCGATGAGCAGCTTTTACCACATAGGGTAGATACTAAGCTACTGACGCTAGTGGCCAGTGTAGATCGACGTCTAGATAGCGCTTTGATTGAGCTTGCGTTAAAGCAACTAAGACAGCACGATTTATCTGAAAAATTCATAAAAAAATTAAAGCACAAGAGTCATGATAATCATAGTCATGACAGCCATCAGTACTATAAACAACAAGAAAACTGCCGTACGATGTTGTTGCGTTATCAGCAAGGGATGTTAGGTTTATTGAACCAACAACGAGCGTATGATGTTACCCAATACCTCACTCATCATTCATCTGACAAAAAGTCAGCTAAGGACATCATTTATTCAGGCTCGACTTCTTCGAATGATTTGGCAGCTTTGGCGCAGCAGCAGTCACCAATATCGTCATTATGGCAAGCGCTACATCTGCTGCAATTACTACCGATACTGTCTGAGGCTTTACACGATACAGGCTCGCTATCTTTGGAGCTAGAGACACTGAGTTCTGGTATAAAAGACATATGTACGCAGCTAGATCCGTCAGGACAGGTATTTGAAAGTCTCAATACAGCTGAGGTATCGATTATAGTGTTACTGGCTTATCGATTATCAAAAGATGCCAAAGGTCAGATGATCTCAATGCATGCTCGGTCGCGATTGAGTGAAGGTGATGAGAGTGTGGTGCATTATATTGTTGACTTGAGACGTCATGTGCGCTTGATCGATATCGATCTGTCGACAGTTACAGATGCAAACTTACAATGGCTATTGTTGACTGCTCAACACTTAAATAGTATACAGTTATTGGCAGTTGTTGCTGCCGTTCCTGTTATTACCAAACAGTCGATCAATGGCTCCAAAAGTGCTCAGAATGTTGATAATGATCAAGAGAGACAACAGCATGACAGTCAAATAGATTATAATGATACTGATGCACTCAGACCTACTCATAATGACTATCGACAGTGGCTAAGTACATTGCATACTGTGATGCTACACGATACGATAATCAACCAAGATGAGTATGATTGTTTGCTTGCGATGGCAGAATACTGGCTGGGTGTTCGAGAGCTTTTTTGACTCATGCTTGATTGATTCTTGCGCGATGATTCGCGCTCAATAGATAGTATGATGCCTGTGCCATCAAAACCATAACACCATCTGTAAATAGTATAGACAACATAACCAGGACAGTAGAGTCGTATGAGTGATATCCAAGACCCACTGAATGTATTGCAGCGCCGTATGCAGCAACGCCAAATACTAGCGATGATGGATATCGATCACTGGGTGCAGCCTGCGTCAAAAACCATAAATATAGCGGATATTGCGGCAGTACCAGTTGATCAATCAAATACTGAACAGCCTACTATTGAGTTAGCAAGTGACCAGTCGAGAAATACTGAGTTAACGAGTACCGATTCTATAGACGTAGTAGATTCATCGCTGATGGACTATGATACTGATAGCTCTGATATCGTAAGTTCTGATATCACAAGCTATGACGACATCAGTAGTGATGTTGATGGAAGAGATGACGGTGCGCCGCAAGCCAGCGCTCAAAACCCCGTCACATATAGCTTTGATACGCTGTCGGAATATGACAATACCTCAAGTTACGATGATACCTCAAACATAGAGCCAGACCAATCAACCATCAATGAAACAGGGCAGTCGACAACCGAACCTGTAGCGATGCATTCATTTGCTCAAGGCAGCAATAATGATGCTGGCTCAAAGAAGGTAGCGCCATTCAATTTGCAAGGTGGCCGTTATGGTGACTGGGTGATATTGGTAGATATTCAAGCACTCAATAGTGACAGCCAAAAGCTGTGGCAAAATATTACCCAAGCGTTATCACTCACTCATGAAACGACGTCGTTCCCTATTTGCGCTGGTATGGACACAGCTGAGCTTGCTAATGCCAGTCTTGCTGGTTATATCTTTCGAATCGGTCTGCGCGAAGAGATACAAGTTGCTGCATTGACGGCGCTACCTGATGGTCTTTATCATCCCAATCTGACTATCGTACCGACACTAGACGATATGCTTGCAGACAGTGATACTAAACGACAGTTGTGGGAACAGATATCTTCGTAAGATACGTCTACACTAATACTGCTATACCTTTTTTATCAACAAACCGAAATAAAATAAGCTTATTTATTTCCCTATACCTAGGATCGTGACTATGCCCACCAACCCAACTGACAGTACCTCACCACATCGCTTACCAAACTTCTGTGCTGGACCTGCGACGATGCCAACAGCGGTATTAGAGCGCGCCCAGAGTGAATTGCTTGACTGGCAAGGACGTGGCCTATCGGTCATGGAAGTGAGTCATCGTAGTAAAGAATACATGGCAATCACTGATAAAGCAGAAGCCAAGCTACGCACGCTTATGGAGATACCAGACAACTATAAAGTGCTGTTTTTGCAAGGCGGTGCCAGCTTGCAGTTCTCTGCTATTCCATTAAACCTATTGAACGGCGGGCGTGGTGATTATTTGACGACAGGCGCGTGGTCAGGTAAGGCAATCAAAGAAGCTAAGCGTTATGAAGCGCTCGGTTTGGGTGAAATTAGCTTGGTTGCAACTGGCAAAGAAGGCAACTTTACTAGCGTACCGCCTCAAAGTGACTGGCGCGTAAGTGAAGATGCTGCTTATTTTCACTACTGTGCCAATGAGACCATTCATGGGTTGCAGATATTTGAGCCGCCACAAGTAGAGGCGCCAATCATTGCTGATATGTCATCCTCTATCTTGTCGCAGCCTATCGATGTGTCCAAATTCGGTATGATCTACGCGGGCGCTCAAAAGAACATTGGTCCTGCAGGTTTGGTTATCGTCATTATCCGTGATGATTTACTTGGGCAAGCTAGCGAGTGGTGCCCTATGCTGCTGAATTATGAGCACCAAGTAGATAAAGAGTCGATGTCTAACACACCACCAACGTATTCTTGGTACTTGGCTGGATTGGTATTTGATTGGTTAGAAGAGCAGGGCGGCGTCGCTGCTATCGGTAAGATCAATCAGCAAAAGGCAGATCTACTCTACAAAACAATTGATGACAGTAGCTTTTATAACAACCCAGTAGACCCTCAATACCGCTCTATCATGAACGTACCGTTTACGTTAGCGGACAGTAGTCTGGATAAGGTGTTTTTAGAAGAGTCAGAAAAAGCTGGCCTACTCAATCTAAAGGGCCATCGTGATGTGGGTGGTATGCGTGCCAGTATTTACAACGCCGTACCGCTTGAGTGGGTACAGCAGTTGGTTGACTTTATGATCGCGTTTGAACAAAAACACGCTTAAGCGAGCCAATCAAGAGGTAGCTATAGAGCTTAATATGTACCTCAATGTCTCAATGTCGAAGGACGCAAGTACATAAACTTATAAGCAAAAAGGCGCAACTGATAACGGTTGCGCCTTTTTTGTGAGTCTATTTACTAGCATAAGTTTAAATATTTATGATTGATAATGCGACATCTATGCTAGGCAACATAGCAAACCATTAGGTTAAAAAACCTAAGTTTGTTATGATAAAATTTTGCGATGATGATATTTTGCCGTCAGCACATCATATTTTGTACTTAAATTGGTTAGCACAGAGGTCGATTAGAAAATCATGATGATAAAATATACTCTGCTAAAAGCTGCGTTGCTAACCGTCACTGTCAGCTGGATGCCAAGCAGTATCGCTGCGCCCATTACAAAGACAGCGCTTGGACATAATAGCCCTACAGAGTACATTAATGCACCCTACATGCCCTATGCCAATCCAAGAGCACCATCAGGGGGTACACTCTCTCTCGATGCCCGCGGCACGTTCAACAGTGCTAACAAATGGATGACCACGGGTGTGGCAATGATCGGTACCGATTATCTGTACGATACATTGATGACGGGTTCACTGAACGAAGCTTTTACCATGTATCCGCAGCTGGCAAGCAAAGTGACCTATGACCCAGATGATACGAGCTGGATTATTTATCATCTTAATCCTGCAGCCCGTTTTTGGGATGGATCACCTGTGACCAGTCATGATGTCAAAGCGACTTTTGAGGCGCTATTGAATAAGGGTCCCATGTATATCCGTAGCTACTTGGGAGATATTAAGAACGTTGAGATTATTGATAATCAGCAAGTAAAGTTCGTCTTTGCCTCTACTGAAAACAAAGAGATATTACTAACAGTCGGGCAGTTTCCTATCTTTGCCAAATCCTCAATCGATGCAAATTTTGAGACCATTAGCCTGACGCCCTTAATGGGCAGTGGCCCTTACAAATTAGGGCGCGTTGATGCAGGCCGTTCAGTCAGTTATCTACGTGACCCTAATTACTGGGGCCGTGATTTGATGGTCAATCGTGGTCGCTATAATTTTGACATGATTAAGTTTGTTTATTACCAAAGTGATGAGATTGCTTTTGAGGGTTTTAAATCTGGTCAATACCGCTTCCGCCCCGAAAACAAAGCATCAAATTGGGTAAGTGGCTATAACTTCCCAGCGGTAAAAGCAGGACTGATCAAAAAAGAAACGATAACCAGTCAAAACCCAGTGCCGATGCAAGCGCTGGTCATGAATATGCGTCGACCGATCTTTCAGGATATTAGGGTTCGACAGGCTTTAACAGCGGCTTATGACTTTGAATGGATGAATAAAACTTTGTTTCATGGTCAGTATGAGCGATTGCAGAGCTTTTTTCATGGCTCGGAGCTTGCTGCAACAGGCACACCGTCTGACGCAGAGATGCAGGTACTAACGCCTCTATTGTCTGAGCTTGAACCCATTCAGCGCAAAGCAACAGTGGCCGAATGGCAGCTGCCTACCAGTGACGGCAATGGTTTTAATCGTGCAGGATTGTTAAAAGCGCGGCAGTTACTACTGGCGGCTGGGTTTTATTATGATGATATGAAGTTATATCAGCCTGATGGTCAGCGCGCCCAGATCGAGATGCTGATGACGGGTGAGACCATGGGCCGTGTATTATTGCCCTATATTCGTAATCTAAAGCGTTTGGGGTTTGATGCAAGTTTGCGTCAAGTAGACGGGCCACAGTACTATGAGCGTATGCGCCGATTTGATTATGATATGGTCGTTGACGTGTTCGCTCAAAGCCTATCTCCTGGAGCTGAGCAGGCTGCGTTTTGGGGTAGCGCTGCCGCTGACGAGCCGGGAAATCACAATAGCGCTGGTATCAAAAATGCTGCCATCGATAAGGTCGTTGCTGTACTTGGTAGTGCTAAAGACCGCGATGAGATTGTACTGTATACGCAAGTGCTAGATCGGTTGCTGCGAGCGGGTCATTATGTCGTGCCACTCTATGGCAAGTCTGGGACCAATGTGGCGTATTGGGATCAATATCGCCATACAGCAACCTTGCCAACCAATGCCGTTGGTATCGACTACTGGTGGGTTGATAAAGAAGCAGAAGGGCGCATCAATAAGTATTTAAAGCAATGATCAGCGCTCAAAGTAACATCCCGCGTCTATTGACAGCGCTGATCTTATAATAACTGATGGTCAGATGTGCAAGCTTCGGTTATGGAATAAAATCGATATTAAATAACTCAAAAATAACGAGCAACAAAAATAACTATTGGTAAGGATTTAACATGAGTATCCGTATTCACCCTATTAAAGCATTCAATGATAACTATATTTGGACGTTAATCAATGACAATAATAAACAAGCAATCGTCATTGACCCCGGTCAAGCTGAACCAGTCATTGATTATTTGGAGACAAATGAGCTGGAGCTGACCTCGATTTGGACCACTCACCATCATCATGATCATATCGGCGGCGTTGTAGCGTTGCAAGAGTCGTATCCTATGACTCATCTGGTTGCGCATAGTGAGCATGGGGTTGATGAAGACCAAACGATAAAAGATGGTAGCACAGTAAGTGCATGGGGCTGCTCAGCACAGGTCTGGGATGTATCAGGGCATACGGCTAGCCATATGGCCTATATCTTAGATATCGATGGGCAAAAACATTGCTTTTGCGGTGACACGCTATTTAGTGCAGGTTGCGGTCGCGTCTTTACGGGTACCATTGAGCAGTTGCATGATAGCTTTCAGCGCTTAAATGGTCTGTCTGATGCGGCGCTGTTATACCCTGCACATGAGTATACGGCTAGTAACCTACGCTTTGGGCTATCTATCGAGCCTGCCAACGAGCAAATGCAGCAAGCGCTCGCACAAGCTGAAACGAAGACTGCCCACGGCGTGCCAACATTACCAGTGACATTAGAGCATGAGCGCGCGGTCAATGTGTTTTTGCGTACGCAAGAGCCAAGTGTCATTGCTGGGGTTGAGTCCAAAACGAGTATCGATGATGAGAAGTCTTTAACGGTGTTCGCGGCATTACGCGAGCTAAAAAACAACTTTTAAAGCACGTTTTTGATGCGGCGACTGCTTTCTTGCTTATACTCAATACAACATAGCCCGCTACTGTCGTTATTACCATCTCTCTTTATCTCATCTAGGAAGTCGCCATTATGGGTCGTTATATCTTAAAAAGACTACTACTGATATTGCCGACACTATTTTTGATATTGCTTGCCAATTTTGTCATTGTACAAGCGGCGCCTGGGGGTCCTGTTGAGCAGCAGCTGGCGCTGATTGAACAGGGCGCAAAAGACAGCGCGCTCAGTGGTAATATTGGTGCGGGTAGTGCAGGTGGTAGTGACAGTACTTATCAAGGTACGCGTGGTCTCTCTGAGGAGATGATCGCTGCAATCAACGCCCAATATGGCTTTGATAAATCGGCACCAGAGCGATTTTGGCTGATGCTAAAAAACTATGCTCAATTGGACTTTGGTGAGTCGTTTTTTAAGGGTCAAACAGTAACTGACCTTATTATAGAGAAGCTACCGGTCTCGATATCGCTTGGGCTGTGGAGTACACTGCTTATTTATATGATTGCCATTCCACTAGGTGTGTATAAAGCCATGCACCATGGTTCAGGTATTGATAAAGCCACAGCCATGCTGCTTGCTATTGGGCATGCGATACCTGTGTTTGTGTTTGCCGTGATCTTACTGGTGTTTTTTGCAGGAGGGAGCTACTGGAATATTTTCCCGCTACAAGGATTGACGTCTGAGAATTTTGATCAGTTAAGCGCGCTTGGTAAGGTCAAAGACTATTTTTGGCATCTGGCACTACCACTGCTGGCAAGCACAGTGGGCGGGTTTGCAGGATTAACGTATCTGACCAAATTTAGCTTCTTAGAAGAGCTGGGCAAACAGTATGTATTGACCGCTCGCGCTAAGGGTCTAGGTGAACGTCAGGTGCTGTACGGACATGTGTTTCGTAATGCGATGTTGATCATCATTGCTGGTATTCCTGCTGCTATTGTGGGTATTTTCTTTGCGGGTAACTTTTTGATTGAGATTATTTTTAAACTTGATGGCTTGGGCTTGCTAGGTTTTGAAGCGATTCAGCAGCGCGACTATCCAGTGATATTTGGTACGCTGTTTATCTTTACGTTGGTGGGACTACTATTACAGTTGATTAGTGATTTGAGCTATCACTTGATCGATCCCCGCATTGATTTTGAGGGACGCTAATGTCAAGCAATCAATCTCCATTAAAGAGTAAGACTGGTAATAGCGAACCAGATAAATTGCAAATACCTGAGCCTTCGTCTAACACAAAACAACAGCGCTTAAATCCTATTTGGCAAGCAAGGCTCACGCGCTTTCGCCAAAATCGGCTTGGCGTGATATCGCTGTTCGTTTTTGCAGTGATATTTGTCATCTGTATGGCCGCCAATGTCATCGCCAATGACAAACCACTGCTGGTGAAGTATCAAGATGACTATTATTTCCCTGTTTTAAAAACCTATCCTGAAACCACCTTTGGCGGTGTGTTCGAGACTGAGACCAATTACAAAGACCCTGCAGTGCAGTCGCTAATCGATGAGCAAGGTTACTATGTGATGCCGCCCATTCCATTTGCTGATCAGACGCCCAACGTTGAGCTTGGTCTGCCTTATCCCGCGGCGCCCAATGCGCAGAATTGGCTAGGTACTGATGATATGGGACGTGATGTGCTGGCGCGGATACTATATGGGTTGAGAGTGTCGTTATTGTTTGGCCTGGCTTTGACGCTAGCTGGTGCCTTGATTGGTATTATCGTAGGTGCAGTGCAAGGCTATTATGGTGGCTGGGTGGATCTGGCAGGACAGCGATTCATGGAAGTATGGGGCGGTATGCCGCAGCTCTTCATGATTATTATTTTAGTGAGTCTGTTTAGTCCCAGTATCAGCATGCTGTTTGCTATGATGCTGCTCTTTGGCTGGATGGGTCTGGTGGGTTTGGTGCGGGCAGAGTTCCTACGCGCTCGTAACTTTGACTATGTACGCGCCGCCCGCAATTTGGGCGTTTCTGATAGTCAAATCATGCTCAGACACATTCTACCCAATGCGCTCGCGTCAAGCTTATCGCAGTTGCCTTTTATTTTAACCGCCAATATTATTGCATTGACCGCGCTGGACTTTTTGGGATATGGGTTGCCACCTGGTTCACCATCTTTAGGGGAGCTTATGGTGCAAGGAAAAAACAACCTTGATGCCCCTTGGCTGGCCTTATCAGGGTTTTTTAGTCTGACTTTTATTTTGTCACTGCTCATCTTCGTCGGCGAAGCACTGCGTGATGCATTTGATCCGAGGCGCTCTTGATATGACTGATACTATAATTGCTACTAAAAACGACGTATTAGAGACGCCAGACAAAGGCATTCACCAGACGAGAGGTAAGCTTGTGCTGAGCGTAGATCAGTTGATGATCACAACCGTTACAGGTATCAATTTAGTAGACAAGCTGTCTTATGAGCTACGACAAGGGCAGACTCTAGCGATCGTTGGTGAGTCAGGCTCTGGCAAATCGATTGCCAGCCTAGCGCTCCTAGGTCTGCTACCAGAGAGCTTGACTATTGATGGTACCGTTCAGCTGGCAAGTACATCAAACACCTCAGATATGTCTGTATTACCTATAGCGAATGACAAAGCACGTAACGCAGCTCTACGTCCTATTCGTGGGCAGCGTATCGGTATGGTATTCCAAGAACCAATGACAGCGTTAAATCCGCTGCATACAGTCGCTAAGCAAATTGCGGAGTCTCTACGTCTAAGCGGCGTACCCAAAAAGCAATGGCGTGACATCAGCATCGCGCTGCTAAATGATGTCAATATTACCGATCCTGCTGATAAGTTAGCTCGCTATCCGCATGAACTCTCAGGTGGTCAGCGTCAACGCGTGATGATTGCTATGGCGCTAGCACAGCAGCCTGACATATTGATTGCTGACGAACCCACCACAGCACTAGATGTGACCTTGCAGCATGAGATTTTAACACTATTGGATGATCTCAAACGCCAACATAATATGGCAATGATACTAATCAGCCATGATCTGAATTTGGTCAGGCGCTACAGCGACGAGGTTATCGTCATGCGTCAAGGTCAAACGATAGAGCAGGGTCATACCGCTACGGTATTTGAGCAGCCTGCAGCAGATTATACTCGTACGCTCATTCAGCAAGATTTTGGTCAAGCATTAACGCTAACGGGCGATAACGCAGACACACGATCAAACGTACTACAAGTGAGTGATCTCAAAGTACAGTTCCCTATCGAAAAAAGTCTATTCGGCAGTACCAAGCGCTGGTTTGATGCGATCAAAGATGTCGATATGACCCTACAAAAAGGACAAGCACTCGGTATCGTTGGTGAGTCTGGCTCTGGCAAAACCACCATTGCTCTCGCACTCAGTCAATTACTCAGTAATCAAGCACGTGTGCATGGACAGATAGTGGTCAACGACCAAGATATCTCGGCTTTGTCAAAGGGTGCACTGCGTACGTTCCGCTCGCAGATACAGATGGTGTTTCAAGATCCGTTTGCTAGTATCAATCCTCGCATGACAGTCATGCAGATCGTGGAAGAGGGGCTGCTGGTACAGGGCGTGGATAAAGGTGCTCGTCAGCAAGCAGTAATGGAGAGTCTAGCAACAGTACATCTGCCTTTGTCCTTTGCGCAGCGCTATCCACATGAGCTATCTGGTGGACAGCGTCAACGTGTGGCATTGGCGCGCGCGCTCATCATGAAACCAAGTCTACTCATATTGGATGAGCCTACCTCTGCGCTAGATAGTACCACGCAAGTCACTGTAGTCAGCCTACTGCGTGAAATTCAAGAAAAACTGCAAGTCAGTTACGTCTTTATCAGCCATGATCTAAAAGTAGTACGCGCACTATGTCAGCATATTATGGTACTAAAACAAGGCATGTGCGTGGAGTCGGGACATACCGAAGATATTTTTAACAACCCACAGCACCCATATGCACAGCAGTTACTAAAAGCGAGTACAATTTAAACTAAGATCGCTATTTTGGACGAAATGTTGAACCGATCTACCAAATAGCATTTTAAATAACAGCTTGGAGTAACGTGCTGTCAGCAATAAGGACATAGCAGTTCATAATAATAGCGACATACCAAAAAGCGCAGTGGTACAATTATTCTCAACAGTCGCCAGCGCTAACCAAATTTTAACTAAGTTCTAGCTGAGCCTTTTTGTTACAGGCATAAGTATTTATTCTGCCAACAGTACTCAAACACCATCAACTGGTCACACAGTTGTTATCGCGGTTAAAATCATCATTGAAAAGGATTTTTGTACCCATGAAAAAACAAAACAGTATGACCAAGCTGGTCAATAGCACAGGACTCCAGCATGCTGGTTACTTGGCCGTTGCTAAGACACGTGCCAAAGTACTAAAAGCAGTCTCTTATGTGATACCTATCAGAAGACCGATGTTGTTTGTTGGAGAGTCTTCTTGTGACGAGCTGTGTGATATGCTCATAAATGAAGGTAATACCAACGTGTTCATCGTCACTGATGCCGTGCTAAATAAGCTTGGTATACCTGCGAAGATTACTGACTATCTAGATGCAAAAAACATCCGTTATCATGTCTATGATGGTATTACGCCAGATCCAACCTTCAAGGTTGTTGAAGAAGGACTGCGTCAGTCTATAGGTGCCAATTGCGATGCTGTCTTAGCTATTGGCGGTGGTTCAGTGATTGATGCTGCCAAAATGATCGCGATGTCTCAAGGCAATAAGTGCAAGCCTCAACAACTAATCGGCATTCTTAAAGCAAGAAAGCCTTCAGCACCACTATATTGTGTGCCGACCACAGCAGGTACTGGTTCAGAGGCAACCCTAGGTGCAGTCGTCTCTGATGATAAAACACACCAAAAAGCCCTGTCTATCGACCCAAGAATGGTGCCGCTCGCCGCAGCGATTGATCCTGTTATCATGAAAGGAATGCCAGCTCATATTACAGCCGATACGGGCATTGACGTACTGACACATGCATTAGAAGCATGGATGAGCGCTAATGCAAGCGTAGAGACAGACTACTATGCCGCCTCTGCCGTCAAATCTGTCATGAATTATCTGCCACTGGTGTATAAAGATGGCGGCAATCTAAAGGCGAGAGAAGAGATGGGGATCGCTGCCCATTATGGTGGAATCGCTTTTAACAAAGCAGGTTTGGGTTATGTCCATGCTATCGCACATCAGTTAGGCGCTTATTATAGTATTCCTCATGGTCGCGCTAATGCCATCGTGTTGCCTTATGTACTTGACGTCAATCGCAAAGCAAGTAAAAAGAGACTGGCAGCACTGGCAAAAAGAACAGGTATGGTACAGGACGGTCAAGCGAGCAATAATGATAGCGAAATAGCAAACCATCTCATTGTACAAGTCAGAGAGTTGATTTCCGACTTGAACATCGATCCAACTGTTAATGGTATGCAAACCAGTGATTTCGATGACATTGCAAAAGCTGCTGCAAAAGAAGTCAGCGATACCTACGCGGTACCGACGTATCTCTCAGCATCTGAAATCAAAGAGATATTAACGAAAATTAAGCAGGCAAGTGACAATGAAGCAAAAGACAATATCCAGAAGGTGTCATAGTTTTTTACTAACACGCTTATGATAAATAAAGAGCCTATTCTTCTTTTGAGGATAGGCTTTTTTAATACGTTTGAGACAATAACATGCCTAAAATATCTGCTAAATATCTGATTTTTCTTTATACATCGATCATAATGTTTATATACTGTATTGACCAAAATACAGAATGATCATCATATCATTGTTTAATTTATCTTCTACTCATACGAATTTGATAAAAATTAACTTAATAAATTGTAATATGTAACAATACAGGAATGTTATGGTGACACATAGGCGTTAGGATAGTTAAATAACATTACGTTTAGGAGATTTTTATGAATCGCATATCACCCTCTAAAATTATGGGTTTGATTGTCATCGCGAGCAGTGCACTTTACGCGGGCTGTGCATCTACTGAAAACAGCACCACTGTAAAAAACACAGCAGGCGCTAATCCCTATGCACCGACTACTCCAGGACTGGCAGTAGCCACAGTAGCTGGCGGGTGTTTTTGGTGTGTTGAAGCAGGTTATGAAAAAATCCCAGGCGTAGTAGAAGTGGTATCTGGCTACACGGGCGGTAACACCGAAAACCCAACCTACAAAGAAGTATCGGCAGGGGGCACGGGTCATACAGAAGCGGCACAAGTATACTATGATCCCAAGAAAATCACGTATAACGGTATAGTACAAGCACTATGGAGAATTGCTGATCCCACTGACGATCAAGGACAGTATGTCGATCGCGGCACACAGTATCGTCCAGCGATTTTTTATAACAATGCTCAAGAAAAGCAAATAGCAGAATCTGCCAAGCAAGCATTGCAAGATTCTGGGGTATACAAAAAACCAGTCGTGATTGAGATTGTACCTACGAGCACGTTTTATCCTGCTGAAGAGTATCATCAAGATTATTACAAAAAGAACCCGATACGCTATAAAGCCTACACGTTCAATTCTGGTCGATATCAGTTTATCGAAAGCGTATATGGCAAAGACTATGAGCTAGATTTTAGCCAGTTTGCACCCACTGCCAGTAGTGCAGAGCCAATGATATCTAGCCAAACGATCAGCAGTACAGTCAGCACAGGGTTCAATCCAGATACCTTTGTGAAACCTGCACAAGATGAGTTAAAAAAATCGCTCACTGATATTCAATATAAAGTCACCCAAAAAGATGGTACTGAGCGCGCCTTTGACAATGAATACTGGGACAATAAAGAACCTGGACTATATGTCGATGTGATATCTGGTGAGCCATTGTTCTCTTCTCGCGACAAATACAAATCTGGCACAGGCTGGCCAAGTTTTACTCGTCCATTGAATACTGAGCTGGTCGTTGAAAAAGAAGATCGCGGTATATTTTCAACGCGTACCGAAATTCGTAGCCGGTATGCGGACTCGCACGTCGGTCATGTATTTGATGATGGTCCAGCACCGACAGGTAAGCGCTATTGCATGAACTCAGCAGCATTACGCTTTATTCCACTCGCAGATATGGAAGCCGCCGGTTACGGTCAGTGGGTAGACGAGGTTAGACCAATGAGCTAGTACTTATTTATTAAACTCAAAAGCGTCCACTAGTGTTTAAACGACATAGTGAGCGCTTTTTTATGCATTGATTTTGCTATCTAGTCACCCAAATTTGTTCTTCTGAAACGTTTTGTGTAATATAATTACTGAAATGTATACTTTTAGTTAGTTTTGTAATAAATCCTACTGTTACTAAACCGCGAACCACTTCAGAGGACGCAAGCTATGTTGAAAAAATCAAAAGATACGGTTGCATCTGCAACAACAGCTATTTCTGCTTATAAAGAAGATCACAAAGCAGGTAAGAAAACGTCATATTTAGCAATTAGTATGTTAGCTATTAGTGGCGTCTGTGTAACAGTAGAATCTGCATCAGCCGCAGACTGGACGACTATTACTGAATGTATAGACAATACTTATTTCTATCTAAACAGCCCTCCTACTCCTACCTGTGACGCACAATTGGCAGAACTGACAACTAATCAAGGTATACAGGGTGAGACAGGCGAAAAGGGTGACAAAGGAGATAAGGGCGATACTGGTCTGACGGGCGCTCAAGGTATCCAAGGCGTGAAAGGCGATACTGGCGCTAAAGGCGACCAAGGCGACATCGGTCTGACTGGTGCCAAAGGTGACACTGGTGCTCAGGGCGTGAAAGGTGATACTGGACTAACTGGTGCAAAAGGCGACCAAGGCGACATCGGTCTGACTGGTGCCAAAGGTGACACTGGTGCTCAGGGCATGAAAGGTGATACTGGACTAACTGGTGCAAAAGGCGACCAAGGCGACATCGGTCTGACTGGCGCTACTGGCGCCAAAGGTGATAAAGGCGACATCGGTCTGACTGGTGCTACTGGCGCCAAAGGTGATAAAGGCGACATCGGTCTGACTGGCGCTACTGGCGCCAAAGGTGATAAAGGCGACATCGGTCTGACTGGCGCTACTGGCGCCAAAGGTGATAAAGGCGACATCGGTCTGACTGGTGCTACTGGCGCCAAAGGTGATAAAGGCGACATCGGTCTGACTGGTGCTACTGGCGCCAAAGGTGATAAAGGCGACATCGGTCTGACTGGTGCTACTGGTGCCAAAGGTGATAAAGGCGACATCGGTCTGACTGGCGCAAGAGGTGAGGCAGGTAAGGATGCTAATATAAATGTTGCTGTACAGACTTCTAATAGTACAGCGACACCAGCCCAAGCCACTGGTAAAGATGCTATTGCAATAGGTAATGGTGCAGTAGCTGAAGGGAGCCAATCTATTAGTATTGGTGTAGGTAACTTGGTAACTGGTAAAAACTCTGGTGCAATTGGTGATCCAAGCACAGTGAGCGGTGCAGGCAGTTATAGCTTGGGCAATAATAATACAGTCACTGGTAATAACACAGTCGTCTTAGGAAACAGCATCAGCACGTCAGTAAACAATGCAGTTGTTCTCGGAAGCGACTCTACAGCAAACCGTGATAATACAGTATCAGTTGGCTCAGTAGGTAATGAACGTCAAATAATCAATGTGGCTGATGGGGTACAGAGTACAGATGCAGTCAACCTCAGACAGTTGGATGCAGCAAGGCTTAATGCAGTAAATGACGCCAACACTTATACTGACAACCAATATGACGCTTTGAATAGTAGTTTTCAGAGCTACTCTAATGACGTAAACCGCCGAGTTGATGATGTAGAAAAAACAGCAAACAGTGGTGTCGCGATTTCTTTAGCGACACAACAAGCTATCCCTAATCTCAGACCAGGTAACGTCGCTGTGTTTGGCGGGATGGGTCATTATGAGGGAGAGAGTGCTGTGGCTATTGGTGCTGCTACTATGCTAGATAATGGTCGCACGTCAGTTATAGTCACCTGACCACAAAAATGTTATAAAATAAATCAACTAAACGACTACCACAATAAATAACCATGACTTACTCCCTAGATTATCGCAAACAAGTCTTAAAAAGCTTAGATGAGGGCATGACCT
>NZ_JAMYEB010000015.1:0-62005 GCF_033790785.1 Psychrobacter sp. PP-21
GTCATCGAAGCTGTTCATGCTACCAGCCATTTGCTCGGCTAGTTTTTTAATGTCAGATTGAGTCGTCATTGCTTATTCTCCTGTTAATGGATTATAAGCAGTTACACAGTTTTTAGGAAACTCCCATAAAGACAATAGCATCATCGCCAAGACTGATGAAAACTGGAAAGCACAAACCTTTTATACCGCCCCGATTAGAGACTTGTCCTGTGTTAGTGAGTCAGGTAGCGAGCGACTATCTAGTAATTGTGTTACCACAGCTAATGTGCAAGACGGTTCGGCAAATTATGGACTGCACTGGGAATTGCCTACCAACTGGCAACAAGCAGACTTTGATGACTCTAGTTGGCCAAACGCTACTACTTATAATAACCAAACCATTGGGGTAGACAACAAATCAGCTTATACCAATTTCATAGATATTTTTGATAATGAAAAAGCAGATGCCCAATTCATTTGGTCAACCAATGTCGTACTCGATAATGAAGTTATCGTACGCTATACCGTAGATGCGTTATAAGCGCTGAACGAATACTTAAAAGACCATCATAAATGCCGCTCCAAAATAGCTATCTTAGATCTATCTTGGAGCGGCAGTGGTATAACGGTTACGTTTTATTTGTAAGCCGTATCCTTATTCTCAGTATATATTTATAAATAAAAAGCTATCTATCGATATCCTTCCTCGTTTGTCACTACCGCGTACTTGTATGTCTGTAAGCGCCAGTTGAACTCAAAAATCGTTACCTTTCTTAAACTTTCATCAAGCTACTTAACATAGGGACTAGCTATGATAAAGGGCAGTATTATTAACATCATCTACGTGCGCTAGTTATTCAAAGTAATGCTTTCCAACCAAAAAAATGATGCCAAATATCCACTGATTGTCCTAAATAATTATCTCAAAAATCGACTGAGAGCACCAATGAAACAAACTTTATTCATACTATTTGCCATCTTTTTCAGTGCAATAGGCTACTCAGCCAATGCAATGGTACCGAGTATTGCCTTTGCAGAAGCAGTAGACACGACTCCAAAACCAGTCGTATCTTCTGAAATACGAAAAATCAGACGCGAATGTCGCATCAACTTGGGTCTGAACAAGTTATATACGAATCTAAGTGACAGTGAAAAAGAAGCAATGAAGAGATGTATAGGCAGTAAGTAGCTGTAGGTTTGGATATTAGCAGCGATAGATGAATGGTATGAGCCAGCAATATGCTTTATTGTTGGTTTTTTTGATAGATAAGATAAGATAAGATAATAACGATTCAGGCAGCATCAAATGACAAGTATAGACTGACAGTCTTACTATTGAAGTGTTTGAATTTTATTTAGGATAGAGTAAGACAAAACAGAAAAACTGGGGCTTTTATCAAAATAGATAAGATTGGCGGTGAAGGAGGGATTCGAACCCTCGATACGCTATGAACGTATACACACTTTCCAGGCGTGCGGTTTCAGCCACTCACCCACTTCACCGTTTTTTGAACGCCTAAGTATAGCGGATACCATTTAAAATGTCACGACTTGCGCACTATCTTTCTTTATTGGTGGTCGCCTGATAGGATAGCAAGTATGTAATAGCAAGTATAAATGGTTGAGAGTTGAATGATAAGTTTCAGTAAGTCCAAAAGTGGACTTAAACATAGCGTGCTGACGGCGATAGTGACTGTTACGATAGGTATGTCTACTCAGGCATATGCTGATGACTTCAGCCAGTGTAGCCAATCTTTTTATGGTGGTATTTATCCTGAATTTACCAATACCAAACTGAGTAATCAGACACAAGCACTATGTATGGATGGTTTTGCTGTCATGTACTCTGGTGTATCACGCACACCACTATGGTCAGCAGAGTATCTAGATCGGACACGCCTACAGCAAGCAAAACAAATCGACCGTGAAGACAGTTTTCACGAAGAAAGTAAGCTCCCGGAGTCAGCACGCGCGTCATTATCTGACTATTCAGGTTCAGGTTATGATCGCGGACATCTCGCACCCAATGCCGACATGGCAACGCGTAGTCAGCAATATGATAGTTTCAGTCTGGCCAATATCGCGCCGCAGTCACCGCGCAACAATCGTTATATCTGGCGTAATATTGAATCGGCTACTCGATATTTAACGCAGCAATACGGTGAGGTCTATACCATCACAGGTGTAGCATTCACTAATAGCAAAACCAAGCAACTTGCGAACCGCGTACTGGTACCTAGCCACTTTTTCAAAGCGGTATATATTCCCGCAACCAATCAAGCTGGGGTGTATTACGCACCCAATGATGAATCAGAACGTATCGATGTTATTAGCATTGATGAGTTAACGGCTGAAACGGGTATCGACGTCTTACCAATGTTAGACACCCAAACAAAAACACAAGCGTTTGATTTACCACTAAAAGCAGGGGAGCGCTTAGATACACCTGACGCTACAGACGAAGAGCCTGACTGGATGTTATTTGTATGGGCTATTTTAGAATGGTTAATTGCACAGCTAAAAGCGTAAAGTACTTTGAAAATATCGACGTATGAAAGAATATAACTGCGCTACAGCATACTAATACTGAGGATGAACACATGATTGAGCCATTCGCAAACAACCACCAAAGCATGCAGATAGGCGAGCTGGTTATTGAAAACCAAGAAGACAAAATTATAATTTATGGTGATATTGATCTGACTTTAGATGCGTCAGGATATGAGCAAGCCCAGAAGTTACATGAGCTAACTGGTAGGATTGTTGACGCTTTTCAGGTCAATAGCCTTTATAGTAATAACGACAGTAAGTCAAAAGAAAATGATGACCAGCTAGGCAAAGATATCGACAATCCTTTCCTGTAAGTCTTTGATATAGTTTTATTTTTCCAGAAATAATAAAGTATAAAAAAATTACTAGGCAAAGCTAAAAAATTGCTTATAATGAATCAAGACATCGCTTATGTCGCTCAGATCTTTGAACAAAACCTTATGAGTAATTGCGGTAATATCTAATTAAGACGCAAGTAATTAGGTAAATACCCCAAAACTCATAATAAAAGATTCTAGCAAAGGATAAGCATAGGACATCGGAAACATAATGTTTCGAGCAATCATCGTATGAAGGGAGTCAATCTATGAAATTATTTACAAAAACCACTTTAGCAGTTGCTGGTATTGGTATCGCTAGCATGGCTTTTGCCGCTGATCCATTAGCCAACACAACTTGGCAGACATATGATGAAGGTAAGCCAAAAGGTACTGTAAAAATCACTGAGTCAAACGGTGTATTGACAGGTACGCTTGTTGCTACTAATTCAGCCAAAGGTAAGAAGCACGTTGGTACGACTATTATCAAAGGTCTGAAGTCTGACGGTGGTGGTAAATATAGTGGTGGTACGATCACTGACCCTGAAAAAGGTAAAGATTACCGTATGACTGCAAACTTAAGCGGCAACACATTGAAGCTAAGAGGTTATATTGGTCCATTCTCTCGTAGTCAAGAATGGAAAAAGAAATAAACCAGCATTGAGAACCAATCATCAAGTCTTAACTTAATAAAAAAAATCCCGCATCACCGAAAGGTGTTGCGGGATTTTTTTTATTCTAGATTTGTTTGCTAGGTTCAATAAGTAAGTTTTATATTGAAGGTTTAGTAGGGGAAGTTTCTTGTTGATTAAAATAATAAACGCTGACACTACAGTAGGTAGTATCAGCGCATTTAAGACTCATATTTGGCTTGTGAGAGAGCTTATCTAATAAATTCTGGGTAAGCTTCCATACCACATTCAGCAATGTCAGCACCTTCGTACTCGTCTTCTTCAGAGATACGTAGACCGATAACTGCTTTTATGATTGCCCAGACCACTAGGCTAGCAATGAATACCCAAGCAAAGATAGTCGCGGCGCCTACAATCTGACCAATAAAGGTAGATGCTGGGTTGGTGATTGGTACAATTAGTAGACCAAATAGACCAACAACACCGTGAACTGAGATTGCACCTACTGGGTCATCAATTTTGATTTTGTCTAAGGCTAAGATTGATAACACGACGATGATACCAGCGATGACACCAAAGATAGTGGCTTGTAGTGCAGAAGGGGTTGAAGGCTCTGCAGTAATGGCAACTAGACCTGCTAATGCACCGTTTAGGAGCATGGTTAGATCCGCTTTACCAAAGATGATGCGGGCTAAGATCAAGGCACCAACAGCACCGCCAGCAGCAGCAGCATTAGTGTTCAAGAATACCATGGCAACAGCATTGGCACTGGCGATATCACCAAGTTTAAGTACTGAGCCGCCGTTGAAGCCGAACCAACCCATCCATAAGATCAATGTACCAAGTGCAGCAAGTGGTAGATTGGCACCAGGAATGGCACGTATTTCACCGTTAGGACCGTATTTACCTTTACGTGAGCCCAATAGTAGTACGCCAGCTAGGGCAGCAGCAGCGCCTGCCATATGAACGATACCAGAGCCTGCAAAGTCAGAGAAGCCCATGTCACCTAGGTTAAATAACCCAAAGACATCGTTACCACCCCAAGTCCAGCTACCTTCTAATGGATAGATAACACCAGTCATGACGACTGCAAACAATAAGAAAGCCCATAATTTCATACGTTCAGCAACGGCACCTGAAACGATTGACATACAGGTCGCTACAAACACTACTTGGAAGAAAAAGTCTGAGGCTGCAGAGTAAACGGAGTCGCCACCAAAGCCATTTTCGGCAGAGGCTGCCAACGCATCTTCTACTAAAGTGTCACCGCCTGCAATTCCGCTTAAGAACAGATCGCCACCATACATAATAGCGTAACCACATACCATGTACATAATGCTGGCCGTTGCAAATAACGCGACATTCTTAGTTAAGATTTCGACCGTATTTTTTGATCGGACCAGTCCGGCCTCTAACATAGTGAAGCCAGCGGCCATCCACATGACCAACGCCCCACAGATCAAAAAGTAAAACGTATCGAGCGCATACTGGAGCTCAAAGATTTGACTTTCCATTTACATTCCCCTTGAATTTACAATATAGATATCGGTATAACCGATAGATAAAAGTGCTGTAAGAACCTATATCTACAAATCTCCTTTTATAGATATGGCCTCAAATCTAGATAGCATCCGGTCCGGTTTCACCTGTACGGATACGAATGACTTGCTCAAGTGCAGTAACAAAGATTTTGCCGTCACCAATCTTGCCAGTACTAGCGATGCGAGTGATGGCTTCGATAGCAGGGTCGACCATCTCGTCGATCACAGCAACTTCAACTTTTACCTTAGGTAAAAAGTCCACCACGTATTCTGCGCCGCGATAGAGCTCTGTGTGACCTTTTTGACGACCGAAACCTTTGACTTCAGTGACAGTAACACCTTTGACACCGATGTCAGAAAGCGCTTCACGCACATCGTCGAGCTTAAACGGTTTTAAGATCGCAGTGATTAGCTTCATAAAAAAATTCCTTATTTGTGTGATGCTGCAGATTGATAGAGGCATTATGGTGCATCGTCGTATCTCTGCCTTGCTTACGGTAAGTCATTCAAGAACTGTGCCAATTTACTCAAGGGGAAGTAAATTGGACGTGTCCGTTCAAAAACAACCGTCATTCCGATAGAGGATACAATCGACGGTACAACAATGAGAACCCTCGTTATAGAAGTAATAAAAGTAAATCAACCTTCAGCGTTTGGTTAATGATAACTTTATTATAACCAACTTTTTGAGTGCTTGGGGAAGCTATCCCCGTATTTCATGTGACGATTTGCTAACTTGAGTTCGGCAATCAAAAGGGGTTTTTGCGAGGAAGCTATAAACAGAAGATAAATATAAAACAGATATAAGCAGCAGAGCGCCAGCAAGGTAACGGGTGCTCTGTACTTAGATATAGGGGGTGCATGCAGCAGCGTACTTACGCTTTAGGGAATAGCAGATACGGCGTTTTGGTACTGACTAGCAGTTTTTTGGTATCGCTACCTTGTAGTAATTCACGCAGACGAGACTGACCGAAGGCGCCTGTCATGAGCAGACCGATGTCGTTTTGATTCTGATAGTAATTTAAGGCCGCCGCGACATCACGGCAGTCGAGTAGTGTCTTTTTAGACTTAATACCTGCTTGCTTGAGCTTTGCATAAGCTTCACGCAGGGCATCACAGTTATCAGAATTTTCTCTACCAACCATAACAATATGTACGGTTAAGGCACGTACAAGTGGCGTCTTACATAGCCAATTGAGTAGTTTATGGCAGGTTGGACTGTTGTCAAAAGCAAATAAAGCCGTAGTAGGGGTCAAAAATGGTGCATGTGTCACCAAAATGGGGCAGTGACTGACTCTGATAAGCTGACTTAGGGTGGATTTGCAGGTAACATGATGACCAATAACGATCAATTGGGCTTTGTCATCAACATAATCGATACTTTGGTTTAGGTGTTCATGACGATGTAAGGTGTACGTTTTAAGCTTGCGGCGCTGCTGTTCACAATAAGTGGTCGCTTGAGAGAGTAGCAGTCTGCCTTGTGCCTTTAGCTCACAGTTGCTTAGATGCTCTTTACTTGTGAATTGCTCAAGCAATGCATTCTCATCATCTATATTGAGACAGCCAGAATAATTGACCGCAGCTTTTTGTTGTAAGCTTGGTGCAGAGTGTAATAGTCCAATAGGTGCTTGCAGACGGGTAGAAGCCCACATGCTTGCCTCTAGTACCGCTTGAACATGATCGGGACAGTCCAAGCAAGCAATCACACTATCTGGTTTTAAGTTACTCATAAAACGACCACATCATTTTAATAATAAAAATTGGCCACTCAGTTCGGGGCTAAGCATAACCATCATACTCAACCCTGATAACCACTATGGCCGCCTATTCATATATCAATCCACACCATGTATCAATCTACAAAACCTTGTTACGCATTTGTATAGCAAGGCTGATAAATATTGGCTTAATCTAATAAGCCAATATCTCGGCGATCATGAACAGAGAAGCGGTCAATCAGTGTGCGACTCGCATTGTTGAGTCCTACCACTTTGACATCAATACCTTCACGTTGCAAGCGCATGACCAGTTTGTCCAAAGTATCCACAGCTGTCACATCCCAAAAATGTGCTTGGCTGACATCAATCTGAATGCTATCTACGGCTTCTTTAGTATCGAAGCTATTTAAGAACTGTGTCGTAGAAGCAAAGAATACTTGACCTTGAACATAGTAGTAACGGGTATTGCTACTGTCATCGTACTCGCTAAAGATGGTCAAGAACTGTCCAATCTTATTGGCAAATGCCAAGGCAGATAGCAGCACACCAACACCAACGCCATAAGCCAGGTTATGAGTAAAGACCGTAGTCAATACTGTCGCCAGCATCACAATATTGAACGACATAGGATGCGTTTTGAATTCGCGAATAGATTGCCAGTTAAACGTACCAATCGATACCATAATCATAACGGCAACTAGCGCAGCCATTGGAATTTGGCTGACCCATTCACTCAAAAACACCACCATAATCAGTAAGACGACACCAGCCATCAACGTAGACAGTCGTGTACGTCCACCAGATTTTACGTTAATCATAGACTGACCAATCATCGCACAGCCTGCCATACCACCGAAAAACCCTGATACCACGTTAGCCATACCTTGACCACGGCATTCTTTGTTTTTATCACTGGGTGTATCCGTCAACTCATCGACGATGGTTGCTGTCATCATAGACTCTAATAAACCAACAATAGCAAGCGCAATAGAATACGGCGCGATGATAAGTAGTGTCGTCAAGTTCAATGGGATATCAGGCAGCAAAAATACTGGCAATGAATCTGGCAAATCACCCATGCTGCCAACGTTGCGAATATCAAGATTCATATACATGGCAACAGCGGTCAATCCAACGATACAAATCAATGGAGAAGGAATCACACGACCTATTTTAGGGATAAGTGGGAACAGGTAAATAATTCCTAAACCCACGGCTGTCATGATATAAACCGTCATACCGACACGTTCGGTCATGGGGTTTAGCTCAGGCAGTTGCGCGGCGAATATTAATATCGCCAGTGCGTTGACGAAGCCAATAACCACTGAGCGCGAGACAAAACGCATCAGATTGCCCAGCTTTAGAATGCCCATTACGACCTGAATGGCACCGCATAACAGGGTAGCAGCAAGCAGATACTGCAAACCATGATCGGCAACCAAATCAACCATGACCAATGCCATAGCCCCTGTCGCTGCCGAAATCATCCCTGGACGTCCACCGACAAAACTGATCACGACGGCGATACAAAATGAGGCATACAAGCCAACTTTTGGATCAACACCCGCGATAATAGAAAAGGCAATGGCTTCTGGAATCAGTGCTAGGGCTACGACTAAGCCCGATAAAACGTCGCCGCGAACATTGGAAAACCACTCGTCACGCAAGTTATCAATAAAAGATGTCATAAGTAAACTACATAGGGTTAGAGGCAAAAAAAGTAATCATTACTCATTTATAAAATGATCGCGTCGCTAATAATAGCTATTCATTTGTCTTTTACGTCAACATGCACTGAGTCATGTTGCTGTGTTGGAATGTGCAAGGTCAATAATAAGTATGTCTACTCATTTTTTCGGTATCGCGTATACGCTCATCAATAATAAATATGATGAAGACAGTAAGATGACCTAAAAATATGGTTTGGACTGGGTTGCTTAAAATAGGCTATTGAATAAAACACCCAAGATAAGGCATAGAATCAGCAATTATTTGCTGTAGTAGAGGGTGATAAATAATTTGCCACACAACGATTGTTGCCTGACATAAAGTTACCACACACGAATCAGTGCTAAAGAGACGTGACAATAGCGCGATAAATGTGACAACATGCTAAACTAAAATAATCAGGCGTAGCGCCTTATTGCATAACAATGTCACATACCAATCAAGTCAGCCATTATAGCATTAGCTACTGAATATAAAAACAGGCGAATAATAGCACAAAGTCATAAAAAATCATTACCCAAATTTGAACGATACCGTTATGATGCCTATCATCGTGAGGGTGTCACCGAAAGTCGCTACCCACTTGTTTTTCTTGCCACTACTTTGTTCGTCTAACAGAAGGAATAGATATGACCGCCAATACCGCAACAGAAACCTTGATTCATAAGGGCAACGGTCTACAGGTCGTGGTCGGTTTGGGACAGTCTGGACTATCGGTAGCGCACTATCTTGCCAAGCAAGGTTATCAAGTAGCAGTAACAGATGCACAAGCCGCGCCTAAGCTTGCGGATCAACTGTCAGCTGACATTGAAATTCGTCAGTTTGGGGCGATCGATGCAGAGCTACTACAGCAAGCAGCACGTATTATTATCAGCCCAGGTATCTCGCTTGAAACCGATGCCGTGGCAGCAGCCCGCCGAGCTAACATTCCAGTCGTCAGTGATATTCAACTGTTTTGTGGCGCATGTACAGTACCGATAGTAGCCATCACAGGCTCTAATGCCAAAAGTACCGTGACTACCTTAGTTGGGCAAATGGCAGCAGATGCTGGCGTTAATGTGGGTGTCGGTGGCAATATTGGCGTGCCAGCACTGACTTTGCTTGATAATACGGATATGGAGTTGGCCGTGTTAGAGTTGTCTAGCTTTCAGCTAGAAACCGTTACTAATTTAGGTGCAAAAGTCGCGACGGTACTCAATATGTCGCCCGATCATTTAGATCGTCACGGTGATATGCTTGGTTATCATCAAGCCAAACATCGTATCTTTCAGGGCGCCAAATCAGTAGTCATTAATCGTGAAGATGCGCTCACCCGTCCATTAGTGGCAGACAACCTACCAAGAATCAGCACAGGTATTCACGCTCCTGATAAAGGCCAGTACGGTCTTATTACCGATACGGAAGGTCAGACTTATTTGGCGCGTGGTACAGAACGGTTACTGTCGGCAGACAAACTGTTGATTAAAGGTCGTCATAATCTGCTAAACGCGCAGGCCGCTTTAGCGCTCGGCGAGCTTGCAGGGTTGCCTATTGAAAGCATGCTGGATACGCTGCAGCAGTTCTCAGGACTTGAGCATCGTTGCCAATATGTAGGGAACGTTGCTGGCATTGATTATTTTGACGACTCTAAAGGCACCAATATCGGTTCTACTATGGCGGCTATCGAAGGGTTGGGCGCGGTCTATGCCCCAAAAGATGGCAAGCTGCTATTGATTTTGGGTGGGCAAGGTAAAGGTCAGCAATTTGGTGAGTTAACTTCTTTTATTAACCAATACGTGAGTCAGGTACTACTGATCGGTGAGGATGGACAACAGATTGAGCAGCATTTGCGAGCGACCAAACTCAGTGATGATGTCGCATTACACCAATGCCAGACACTAGAAAATGCGTTTGCAACGGTCCAGCAAGTGACGACAAGCAGTCTGTCACAAGTACAAGCGGTGCTGTTATCACCTGCCTGCGCGAGCTTTGATCAATACAGTGGCTATGCTGCTCGCGGCGAGCACTTTAGTAAATTGGTCGAACAGTTAGGTACGGCACAATCAGATAACACGATTATCAGCTAAAAGTCTCGATCAGCCAAACGCTCTGATCAGTCAGCTCAGTCGTTGTGGTAGTAGATGGTATTTTCTTTATAAACGATTGTTTTGCTTATAGATTGCTGCTACTGTCACCATAACTGGTTTGATGCTTAGATAGGTGGTAGTTCACGCATCTTTTGATGCTCATGACTGTCCTATCATCCTCGATCTGGTACGATTTACTTTATCATTTTTTAAACGGTGGCGTTTTATAGACGCCGTGTTTCTTCGTTCGTTAGTGTATATAAAATTATGGCGCTCTCTTCTTTTTTTCGTTCCTCGTCTCAGACCAAGCAAACCTCTGGCACAGATGGTGTGCTTTCTATGCCATCAGCACGTGCAATTTTACTATCGAGCGTAGGCTGCATGATGGTGCTTAGTTTGCTGATGGTCGCATCTGCTTCTATTCCTTTTGCGCTCAGCCGCGGTATGACAGAGCTGTATTTTTTCAAAAATCAGCTGTTGTACATGATGATTGGTTTGATCGTCGCATTTATCCCTTATTATAGTGTGTCGCTGCGAACGCTTTATAAGACTGAAACCCAATTTCTTTTACTAGGTATCACAGGTCTGTTGTTAGTGGCAACGCTATTTAGTACACCTATCAATGGTTCTAAGCGTTGGCTGACGCTAGGCGGTTTTAACTTTCAGGTCGCAGAGTTGGCCAAGCTGGTCATGATTGTATTTGTCTCTGACTTTGTGGTGCGCCGCTCGTTTGAGGTGCGTAATGGCCTTGATGGTTTTTTGCGAATTATGCTGGTGGTAGCGCTAATCACGATACTGCTCTTGTCACAGCCTGATTTTGGCTCGTTTGTCGTTATTTTAGGGACACTATTCGCGATTTTTTATATCGCTGGTGCCCCTTACAAGCACTTCTTAGCATTAGGTGCGGCGGCTATTGGCGGTGCTGTACTGATGGTGACTACGGCAGAGTACCGATTGGTGCGTGTCATGTCGTTTATGGATCCATTTGATGATGTGCAAGATACTGACTACCAGTTAGCACGTAGTTTGATTGCTTTTGGGCGTGGACAGTTCACGGGTGTCGGCTATGGCGAAAGCGTACAAAAACTATCGCATTTACCTGAGGCTCATACTGACTTTTTGTTGGCGATTACGGGTGAGGAGTTAGGCTTTGTTGGGGTCAGCATGGTGTTGGTGCTCGAAGCACTGATCATTGGTAGTGCGATGCGCATCAGTTACAACGCACTCAAACGTCGTCAAATGCGCATGAGTTATACGGCGTTTGGTATCGGTGTGGTATTTATTGCGCAGACCATTATTAACGCGGCGATGAATATGGGTGCCATTCCAACCAAAGGCCTCACTATGCCATTCTTTAGTTATGGTGGATCTTCGATGTTGATCAGCCTAGTGATGGTTGCACTACTACTGAAGATATATAAAGAAAGTCCTGAAATCGAAAAGAGCCAATGCCGCTACTATTAAAAGATTTTAATTAGTAAAACATCTGAGTTAGCTTATACATTTTATGAGTAAGACCTAAAAAAAGCGCCGCAAATAGTGGCGCTTTTTGCTGTCTGCTGCTATTAAGGGTTCCTTGGTTCTCATCAACAGAGTAAATTTAGCTGCTGCATACCTTGTAGCGGTGCATTGTCCCACTGTGCAATGGCTTGGATGAGCATATTGGTTGGCGTGTCGACATCGACTTTTGGTTGCCGTAGGAGTGCCAGTCCATCAGTGATAAGTTGGCTTGGATCCGATGTGTCTATTGGCTGCGCGAGGTTTTGCTTGGAGAGCTTTTGACCATCTGCATTATTAATTAATGGCAAGTGATACCAATGGTCGATCGTTGGTAGACCAGCCGCCTGCATAATACTGATCTGCGCTGTGGTCATCGGTAGGATATCCAAACCGCGCATAATATGAGTAACCTGTTGTAGACCATCGTCGATACTGGCGGCTAATATGTAGTTGATCATACCATCTTGACGACGAGCTACCATGTCTCCTAGTGTCTGCTGTGGATTATCCCATTGCTGACCCTGAATACCATCATTAAAACCGATTTTATAGTCTGGTAGCTGTATACGTAATTTATGCTGCTGCCTATCAAGATGAGTTGCCACACAGCGCCTTGGATAGCGCTGCCGGTTTGGCTGTTTTTGATTGACTGGTGTTTTAGTATGGGTCTGGCTATGATGTCTATTGATATCTTCTTGTGCCCAGTACTGCTCTAAGTCTTTGCGTGAGCATCGGCATCCGTAGGTTAAGGGGCGCAGCGATGAAGACAGGTGGTCATTGTAAATATCGATACGTTCAGACTGATAGATGACGTCACCGTCCCAGTGCAATCCAAGTATTTCTAGATCCATCAAAATCTGCTCAGTGAACTGCTTGTCACAGCGCGCAGTATCGGTGTCCTCGATGCGCAGTAACCATTGGCCACCGAGCGATTTTATATGACAGAAGCTAGCAAGTGCCGTGGTAAAAGAACCCAGATGCAGCTCACCCGTAGGTGATGGCGCAAAACGGCCAATAGGCTGTGATAATCTGGGTTCAGTTGGTATATCAGTATAAATATTTTTCAAAATAAATAACTATCGATAAAAATGATAGAGATAGAATAATAAAGATCGGTATCAAAAGATATTTATTAAATGAAATTATTTTGTTAGTAATGGCAGCTTTGCGTCGATCATATATTTGAGAGTAGAGTAGGGGTGGTGGTTAAGAAAAATGATAGTCTTGTAAAAGCAAAAAGCGACCCATGATGTGGTCGCTTCTGCTCACGTACGGTTATCTGTATACCGCTTAAGCCCCTTGGTTTTGGCGCTCTTTGATCTCTGACAAGGTTTTGCAGTCGATACACTGCGTGGCTGTTGGACGAGCTTCGAGGCGACGTAGACCAATCTCTACACCACAGGTTTCACAAAATCCATAGTCATCATTTTCGATTTCTAACATAGACTTGTCGATCTTGCGGATGAGCTTACGTTCACGATCACGTGTACGCAAGGCAAGCGCAAACTCTTCTTCTTGAGTTGCACGGTCATTGATGTCAGGCATCGCACTTGACTCATCTTGGATGTAGTTTTTGGTACGATCCGCTTCACCAATCAGTTGGTTTTTCCATTCCAACAAAATTGACTTAAAATGCTCTAACTGTGCATCAGACATGTACTCTTCGTCTTTGGCTGGCACATAGGGAGTAAACTTGACTTCACTTGGATTCGTGGTCACGGTGCTCATATGGGTATCCTACTTTTTCAAATTAATTCAATAAAACGACGTATCAAAAGACAAGACGTTATCAGTTTTACAAACGCTATAAGTTGTCCCTTTATCAAACGTTTTACCACTTGGTGATACAAGTAACACAGCTGATCAAATAATATCGTTATTTTAGTATATCGGCATACTCTGACTCAGGTATATTGCTATGCAAATCTTTAGTTCAATAGCACTGCTCAAATCGTATTATAAATGATTGACTATTAACACTTAGCTTGTGGTTTCTTGGCCATCCTAGCTATTATTCTATTGCCTAATTTTAAATATTAGACCGTCCTCGCTTCATTTTACAAGTTGTATCATTGTTTATAGTAATAATGAAGTTATTTTTTATTTTGATCTCGTTTTTTCTTAATTTATTAACTTGTGCAATCTTGGTCAATATAGACTCAGCTCATAGTGGGCAAGGGGTGTAGCTATTATCTGTAGTAAAAAATATGGCCATTAAGTATCCAGTCTTTCAACCCAGCTTGCAACCTTTCCATTGTTGGCTAATTGCAACCAACGGTAGCCTGGCAAACCACTTTCATCATAAGCAAAATCGTGCGAATAAGGTTTGAACTGGTAGCAGGTAGACGGTGTGCTATAGACGGTAACCCCTTGGCGATAACGAACCTGCTCTTGATGAGTGTGACCACTAATAATGACTTGTAGATGCTCAAAAGGCGCCATATGCTCCCAAAAACTCTCCGTGTTTGTTGCCATATGGGTATCAATCCAGTCTGAATCCACTGGTATGATGTGGTGGTGTAGAGCAATGAGCGCTGGCTTATCACAGGCATCAAGACAGTCACATAGCCAATCAATGTCAGTGGTTGTTACTTCACCTGCTACCTTGCCTGTAATCGATGAGTCTAGCAATAGTAATTGCCAGTGATCTCCCTCAATCCTATGCCGGCTGAGCAGACGTGAGTCAGCTGGCTGGGCAACGAGCGACCTCTGAAAAAACGGTAGGTGTTCGCCATCCTCGTCAGTCACATCATGATTGCCAGCGATACAAACAAAAGGAATGTTAGTCGCTTGTAGGACAGCAAATATGTGGTCGTAGGTTGCCAGCCTTACTTTATTCACCAGATCGCCGGTCACAATGATCAAATCGCAGCGAATATCTTCACTCAGTGCTTGCTGGAGTACCGTCTCAAAGCTGCGCTGACAATTACCAGCATCATTATAACCACTACCATTAATATGAGCAGCGACAGGCGTGGATAAATGCAAATCAGTGATTTGTAAAATATTTATCTGTTCATCGGGCGTACTGATCTTATTGACAGGATAGCTTGGCATTGGGTCAGTCCCTTATCGAATCAAAACAATGGTCATTGTGAGAACGAGTGTGGATAAATGATCTACTACTTTTAATGGTATATGTGCCTATTATAACGGTTATCAACACTGATTGGTGACGAGTCATAATAGTGAATCGCAACGCGCAGTGGTAAAGCAATTTTATAACATAAAGCCAGTTAAAGCTCTAGTAATATTGGTGAAATAAAGTTGAACAAAGTTTCTAGAAATCTTCATTACAGCCTGAACGTCAATGAACTATTGATGGCGTGCTGAACGAAATTTTATTTTGGTTAGCTTCGAAAAAATCAAAGCGATAAAAAATAATATCGCTAATATCAATACAATAGAGAGACCCGTTTGAATATCTAACCAAATACTTCCCCATACTCCCAGCGTCACCCCCAGCTGAGCGATGATAAATGCGATAATCACCATTTGTTTTGGCGATGAGGACCATAGGCGAGCGGTTAATGCGGGCAATACCAGTAGCCCACTGATTAATAAGCTACCAACGGCTTGTAAAGCAACGGCACAGAACCCTGCAAGTAAGCCCATAAAAAACAGCCGCTGACGAGTTGGATTAATACCTTGGATACGCGCCAATGCCTCGTGAGTAGCCAGCTTGATTTGAGCAGGCCAGATATATAATAAAAATCCCAACCCAGCCAGTACGCTACCAGAGAGCAATGGCAAATCGGTCCAGTCAAGATCAAGCAAATTACCAAATAAAAACCCAAGCACATTCGCTTGTTGGTCAGTCAGTTGGGTCAAGGCCAGCAAGCCCAAGCATAGCAATGATACCGAGACGACAGCCAATACCGCATCAATTGGTAAGCGCTCATCATCAATAAGTACCAGTCCCAACACCACCATGACACTGACCAGTGCAATCCCAATACCCATAGGAAGCTGCCACCACACTGCTAAAGCGACTCCTAGCAACGTACCGTGAGCTAACGCATCAGCAAAAAAAGCCATGCGCCGCCATAATACCAAGCAACCTAAAGGTGCTGACAATAGCGCTAGAATACTGCCAGCGATCCAAGCGGGCGCAATGATGGCTAACCAAGCAGTCATAAGGAATATCCGTAAAATTTCTATAAAAAGGTTCAAAGCGACGTTTATATCTAATAAATCTAGCTTCAATGAGTGTGGTACTGACTACTTTCGGTTTCTTTCAGTTCTAAATATTCAGTTTCAAGTATTATTTACTCTCATCGTTATAACTCGCTTGGTGCATGATGCTCACAAGCATGTGGCTGATGCACATAGGGCTGTTCATAATGATGACCAAACAACTTTTGAAACTCTGTACTGATAGCCAGCTCGCTAGGCTGTCCTTCACAGCATATATGCTTATTGAGGCAGATGACTCGCCGACTGCCTTTCATAACCCAATGCAGATCATGAGAGACTACTAACATGGCGCAGCGCAAAAAATCCGGCAGCTCATCAATAAACTGGTATAACCAAACTTCAGTGTCAGGATCAAGCCCTTGCATCGGCTCATCTAAGATAAGCAAATTTGGCTTATCCAACAAGGCTCTTGCCAGTAATACGCGCTGAGTTTCACCGCCTGACAAATGCAGCATTTGCCGTGATAATAAATGTGTTAATGACAAATTATCATAGATAAACTGGCGCTGCTCAGCGGTGAGACGTTTTTTATTTGCTTGTCCCAATAAGTCGCAGACGCGCAGCGGCAATATCGGTGGAACAGCAAAACGTTGTGGCACATAGCCAAGTTGTAGCGGCTGATGAGCGGTGATACTGCCTTCAGTTGATTCAATCAAACCCAATATCAGCTTGACCAATGTGGACTTACCAGCGCCATTAGGACCGATAAGACTCACGGTCTCGTTGATCGCAATATCGATATTGATGTGTGAGAGTAAACGCTGATGGGCTATCTGGTAGCTGACGTTATTGAGGCTCAGCAGTTTGCCAGTATCATTTATGCTATTAATAGAAGTAGCAGTCAGCTGATTAGATAGTGAGGTAGATAGGCTCATAATGTGACAACCAATAAGTGAGTAAATGATACAGACGAACGATCAACGACAATGATGTCATTGCCATGCATCGATAAACGATGAATAAATATTACTGACAATCTTGGCAACGACCGCTGAGCTCAATGACACTACGCTCGACAACAAAACCAACATCTTGCTCAGCAAAGCTCATCATCTCTTGTACCGGTAAACTACTACACTCTTGAACCCGCTGACACTGATCGCAGATTAAAAAAGCAGCCGTGTGCCGTGCTCTGGGATGACAGCACGGAACATAAGCATTAATAGACGTCAGTTGATGAATCAGACCTTCGCTCAACAAAAATTCTAAGCTGCGATAGACTGTTGGTGGTGCAACGTTTTTGGGGGTGCGCTTCTTAACAGCTGGTTCGTCCACAGGCGACTTCGATATATCATCTGTTTCAGACAGCCGCATTTGCTGTAATTGAGTGATTAAGTCATAAGCGCCAACAGGTTGGTCGGACTCCAGTACTAACTGGTATATCTGCTGGCGTAGAGGTGTAAACCGTGCCCCATTTAAGCGGCAGTGCTCCTTCGCGGCCACCAATCGTTCAGTAACGTCATGCGGAGTCAAATCTTGCACATCATGCAAATGCTCACAGAGTGACGGAGTAGTAGACATAGTATGGGCTCCTAAAAATAGCATGGTAATCGCATGACGTTTTTTATGATAGCGTTTTTTATTGTTATAGTATAACATAATAAAGCTAAAACTATGAACATAGAACCGAATCAGCTTTTTTAATTCAATTGTTGATAGCCATATATACTCGTTAATTTATGTATGTCCTTCTTAGCGGACATTGTAATAAAGACGATGATTCGCATTGTGATTATTATTGACGAAAGAAAGACTTTAAATAAAGAACGACTCATTAACTAAAGAGCTTACCATGAACGCTATTGTTACTTATTTTCGACGCTCAATTATCACGTTACAACACTTACTGATTACAGGACTAGTGATAGGATCTTTTACATTGAGTGCGCAAGCTGCGACAGTCAGCGTAAGTAACTATCCGCTGTTTTTATTGAGTGAAGCCGTTACTGAAGGGGCGCCTTCAGCCAATCGATTGTTGCAAGCAGGGGAGGTGGGTCATCACGGTAGTATCAGCCCTGGTGATATAAAAGCAGTTCAAGATAGCAAGTTTGTCGTGTGGTTCGGTGAAAGGTTAGAAAATAACCTAGCGCCAAACTTAAATAATGCGCCTAATGCCATTGCTCTATTTGACTTTGACGCATTCAATCGTCATCCATTACGTGATGTAAAGGGCGATACGATCGACGGCACGTTAGACCCACATATGTGGCTAGATCCTGAAAATGCAAAGGCCATTACGCGTGCGCTTGCTGTGATTCATAGTCACGCCAATCCACAATACAAAGATCTCTATCAAATCAATGCCAAAAAGTTCGCCCAGCAATTGGACAAAGAGGTGGCAGGGTTCAAACAAAAATCTATCCAGAATAATGCAATGCGACCTTATTGGGCCTATCATGATGCTTATCAATATATCGAGGACAGTCTCGATCTAACGCTCATCGGTAGCCTGAGTGTCGACCATCATTTAGCCCCGAAGGCAAGCCAACTACGCTGGCTTAATGAGCAGCGTCCAGCCAAACAAATGTGTTTGGTCAGCCCAAGTCAGCCAGCAAAAGGTCTATTGGCTAAGTTGCAGCCCGTAAAAACCACCGTTCAAGCGGAAGATATGAGTAATAGCAAAGACTTCATTAGTGGTTGGCACAATATGGCGCAACAAATTTATCAATGTATCTCATAAAGCAACAGAAAATCTGCTAGGAATGTTTTTGTAACGGGTCTATATCTAAAAGAGCTACATGTAAAAAGACATATAAAAGGTATCAAACGACAGCGTTTGTAATGTCTATGGCGGGCTATGTAACTCGACAGTCCTAGCAAATAGCGTTAGGTGACTGATAAAAGTCATATTTTACTTGCTTAATACTAAGGGTCTCCTTATAATAAGTGGCGTTTTATTTTGGTTTAAAGGTAAGGCCTGTAGAGTAAGTCATTCACGGATAAAAACATGGCAAGTATGTTATATTATCCCAATGCTGAAAGGCTATAGGAATATCGATGACCAAGCCTGCCAAACGCACGCAAAAAGATAAGATTGGCATTTATATCAAACGGCAAGCATGGATATTATTTATCCTTATTATTGCCGCTTGGATCATAGAGACGATTTGGTTAGGTAGTGAACTTATAGTAGCAAAGAGCGCCGCCATTGGTGCGCTGCTAAGTTTTATGACTCAAGTTGTTTTTGCTCTCTTTATCTTTCGACATACTGGATATCGCGCGCGCCAACATATCGTTAGCCAGCTATATCGAGGTCAGATGGCCAAATGGCTATTAACTGTGTTTGGTTTCGCACTAATTTTTATTACCGTACAACCCCTATCTGCGCCTGCGCTTTTTATCGGTTTTATGGTAATGCAAATTAGTCACAGTTGGATGTTGTGGCATATACGCTAGCGCTAATAGATGATCGCTACACAGATGATTTATTAATAGTACTGGCAAGTCACCCTGCCGTCCAACTTCTCTATGACTAGTTCGGAAAGTCAAAGTACAAAACTGTCTTATGGCAGTATTAATGATCGTAAAAACCGAAGTATGAGCCTTTACGTCAGGCGCAGTATGTAACGACACAATGATAGGGTAGGGCGAACGCAGCCATAACTGTCATTAATAATGAACTTTTTACAGTTTAATTATGAACGAAAAGCTATATTAGCAATCGTTGTTGTCAGCTAACTTATTCATACAATGGATAATAAGGTCATAATAGACTTTACACGAATACAACGCTGCATTAATATAGGCAGCTAAATATTTTGCTTATAAACGGGATACTGAGCGTCGGTCGTAAAAACGGCCAGTAGGCAAGCACATATATAATAATTTTGCGTATAAAAATGCAAGGGCTATTACTGAGTTATCATAAGCCCTTTTTTGATAGCTAAAATTTATGTCACGCTATCAGATATAGCATTAGTAATAGAACTATGGGTTGGATGTTGTTGGTTACATGGGCGCTTTGGTATGGTTTATTTGCTAGCTTAATAGCATCGCAGATAAAAACGCTAAACCCATCAGATGACAACCATATTTTTGGTAGTTGATTAAATCGTTGATTAATAAGAAGCTTACATTATGGCATCCGAGCAAACATCATCAGAATATATCTCTCACCACTTAACGAACTGGACGTACGGCTATCTGCCGGGCGAAGGTTGGAAAGTTGCCTACAATGCTGAAGAAGCAGGGTTAATGGGCTTTAATGCTATCCATCTTGATTCTATGCTATGGTCAATCGGTCTAGGTATTTTATTTTGTGCCGTCTTTTGGATGGTTGCCAAAAAAGTAACCTCAGGCGTACCAGGCAAAACTCAAGCAGCGGTTGAGATGATCGTTGAGTTTGTTGATAACAACGTTCGTGATTCTTACAGTGGTACCTCAAAATTGATCGCGCCACTGGCGTTGACTATTTTTGTCTGGATCTTCTTGATGAACCTGATGGATTTGATACCGGTTGACTTTATTCCAGGTCTGGCTGGACAGATTGGTGCCGCTATGGGCCATGATCCACATCATGTTTTCTTCAAGATTGTTCCAACGACTGATCCTAACATCACGCTTGGCATGTCGTTCTCTGTCTTTGCACTGATTATCTTTTATAGCATTAAAGAAAAAGGTTTGGGCGGCTTTATCGGTGAGTTAACATTACACCCGTTTGGTGCCAAAAACCCAATCGTACAAGCGATTTTGATCCCGATCAACTTCATCCTAGAAGCAGTTACTCTAATAGCTAAGCCTGTATCACTTGGTTTACGTCTATTCGGCAACATGTATGCTGGGGAATTGATTTTCATACTGATTGCTCTAATGCCATTTTGGATTCAATGGGCGTTATCGGTACCGTGGGCTATCTTCCACATCTTAGTTATTACACTTCAAGCGTTCGTATTCATGATGCTGACGATAGTTTATATGTCGCTTGCATCATCAACTGAACATTAATTAGACATTCAATAGGTAAATGAGGATACATCAATGGATCCAGTATTAGGTGGTTACACAGTTATCGCAGTAGCACTACTTATCGGTCTTGGCGCACTTGGCACAGGTATTGGTTTTGCTATTCTAGGTGGCAAATTCTTAGAAGGTGTTGCACGTCAACCAGAGCTTGGCTCACAGTTGCAAACTCGTATGTTCATCGTAGCAGGTCTTCTTGATGCTATTCCGATGATCGGTGTTGGTATTGCTATGCTATTGTTGTTCGCTAACCCTCTAGCAGGTTAATCCGAAAGCTCAGTTGTAAATGTTTGGTACTCAGGAATTCACTATCAAATATAGTCAAGATTTGACTGCCAAACATGATCAATGAAACTGATTTTTCATTAACAAAGAGGTGATCACGTGAATATCAATTTTACCCTCGTCGGTCAAGCCATTGCTTTTGCAATATTTGTGGTTTTTTGCATGAAATTCGTGTGGCCACCACTTATCGGTGCCATCAATGAGCGTCAGCGTAAAATCGCAGATGGCTTAAATGCCGCAGAAAAAGCAAAAGCAGATTTGGCGACCGCGGAGCAAAATGTCCAGCAGGAACTTGATCTTGCAAAGACCAAGGCTGCTGCATTAATCGAGCAAGCCAACAAAAGTGCTAATCAGCTTGTCGAAGATGCAAAATCGCAAGCCCAAGCGGAAGGCGAGCGTATTCGTCAACAAGCTCAAGCATCTATTGATCAAGAAATCAATCAAGCACGTGAATCATTACGTGCCCAAGTTGCTGAGCTGGCTGTACTTGGTGCAGAAAAGATTTTGCAAGACAAAGTCGATGCGCAAAAACATGCCAGTATGTTAGACCAACTGGCGGCGAAGCTGTAATTGTGAGGATATAATGGCTGACTTATCAACCTTAGCACGACCGTACGCTAAAGCCGCGTTTGACTATGCCAACGAAAACGGCGCAGTAAATGAGTGGGAAAACTTCTTACTTGTTGCTAGCACTGTTGTCAATGACAAGTCGTTCAGTACTTGGCTAGACAATCCAGCTGTTTCTGCTGAGCATAAGTCAGCTGCTTTGGTCGATCTTTATGATACGCAAGTAGCTAGCACTAATGACTCTGCTCTAAAGCAGTTGTTAGATGATGCTCAAGGTACCAACCTTAGCAGCAATGCCAGCTATCCAAAAGTATCAGTAGCACTTAGCAATTTCGTTAAACAGTTATCAGAACAAGAGCGTCTAGCGCTGCTTCCTGAAGTTTATGAGCATTACCGCCGTCATAAGGCAGTAAGCTTAAAGCAGCTTGACGCATATGTGACCTCTGCTTATCCATTGACTGATGAACAGCGTCAAATGCTACAAACGCGTCTTGCTACCTCGCTAAATGCAAGTGTAGTGATTCACGAAACAGTTGATCCAAGCCTATTGGCAGGCGCTACAATCAAAGTCGGTGATAAAGTCATTGATGATTCGATGCGCGGCAAGTTACAACAGTTAAAAACACAGCTAACTGCCTAATGCCATGTATCGACGCAGACACATAATATAATCTGCGTCATAGTAAGAGCATTTAAGTCAGTGGGCGGGTTATCATAAATTAAAGGAAACAAGGCAATGCAACAATTGAATCCAGCGGAAATCAGTAACCTGATTAAGCAGCGTATTCAAGACCTTGATGCGGGTGCAACTGCAAAGAATGAAGGCACGATTGTCAAAGTATCTGACGGTATCGTGCAGATTCATGGTCTTGAAGATGCCATGTACGGCGAAATGATTGAGTTTGAAGGTGAAGTCTATGGAATGGCGCTTAACTTAGAGCGTGATTCTGTTGGTGCAGTAGTACTAGGTGACTTCCTAAAGTTACAAGAAGGTCAAAAAGCCTATTGTACTGGTCGCATTCTTGAAGTACCCGTAGGTCCTGAGCTGCTAGGCCGTGTTGTTGATGCTTTGGGTAATCCTATTGATGGCAAAGGTCCTATCGATGCCAAAATGACTGACAAAGTCGAAAAGATCGCCCCAGGTGTTATCGATCGTCAGTCAGTAGATCAACCAGTTATGACTGGTTATAAAGCCGTTGATACCATGATCCCAATCGGTCGTGGTCAGCGTGAGCTTATCATTGGTGACCGTCAGACTGGTAAAACAGCAATGGCTATCGATGCGATCATTGCACAGAAATCATCTGGCATTAAGTGTGTGTACGTGGCTATCGGTCAGAAACGTTCGACCATTGCTAACGTAGTACGTAAGCTTGAGCAAACTGGCGCGTTAGAATATACCACTGTTGTGGTTGCTTCAGCATCAGAGCCTGCTGCACTACAGTATATCGCACCGTACTCAGGTTGTACGATGGGCGAATACTTCCGTGACCGCGGCGAAGATGCACTGATTGTATTTGATGACTTATCAAAGCAAGCAGTTGCTTATCGTCAAATTTCACTATTGCTACGTCGTCCGCCAGGTCGTGAAGCCTATCCTGGTGACGTTTTCTATTTACACTCACGTTTACTTGAGCGTGCATCACGTGTAAACGCGGATTATGTAGAAAAGTTCACTAACGGCGAAGTGAAAGGTAAAACTGGTTCTTTAACCGCATTGCCTATCATTGAAACCCAAGCTGGTGACGTCTCTGCATTCGTACCAACCAACGTGATTTCGATCACTGATGGTCAGATCTTCCTAGAGTCTAGTTTATTCGCCTCAGGTATCCGTCCAGCAGTCAACGCTGGTATCTCGGTATCTCGTGTGGGCGGGGCCGCTCAGACTAAGATTATCAAAAAGCTATCTGGTGGTATTCGTACCGCTCTAGCGCAGTATCGTGAATTAGCAGCATTTGCTCAGTTTGCCTCAGATCTTGATGACGCAACTCGTGAACAGCTTGATCATGGTGAGCGCGTAACTGAATTGATGAAGCAGAAGCAATACCAGCCGATGTCAATCTCTGAGCAAGCAGCCGTTATCTATGCATCAAACGAAGGTTTCTTGGCTGACGTTCCTGTTGAAAAGATTGGTTCTTTTGAAGAAGCATACTTGCGCTATATGCATGATGAGCAAAGTGAATTGATGCGTGAGATTGATGACACTGCGAACTACAATGATGATATCGCAGGTCGTTTAAAGTCAGCGTTAGAGACCTTTAAACAAAATCACAGTTATTAATTTAACGGGTTAAGCCGAAATGGTTATAACTGCCGTTTGAAAAGTGGCGCGTTGTCTGATCAGATATTTGCGCCACTGTTTTAACCATTACCGGTATTAGATCGCGTAATGCCACAAGATATAAAATGTTATTCTATAAGACTGATGTTATATATCAAATGATTGTCGCATGCGCCAATGCTTTTTAACCCTCTTATATTGGAATCATTATGGCAAGCTTAAAAGAGATACGTGCCAAAGTCACCAGTATTAAAAGCACCCAGAAAATTACTCGTGCTATGCAAATGGTAGCGGCAAGTAAAATGCGCCGTGCCCAAGAGCGCATGGAAGTGGGTCGCCCGTATGCTGATAGTATGCGCCGGGTTATTTCACATTTGGTGCATGCCTCATCAGACTACAAACATCCGTATATGGTATCGCGTCCAGTCAATAAGGTTGGCTATATTGTCATCACCTCTGACCGCGGCCTGGCGGGTGGTTTGAATATTAACCTATTCAAAGCTTTATCTAAGAGTATCCAAGATTATCAAGATCAGTCAGTACAAGCTGAGTTTGCAGTCATCGGTGCCAAAGGTGTGAGCTTCTTCAAAAATTTTGGTGGTAAAGTCACATCGGCTGTGACCGATTATGGCGATAAACCAACGTTTGAGCAGTTGAATGCACCAGTTCAAGCGATGCTTGAAGACTATAGTAACGGCAATATTGACCGTATCTATGTGGTCTATAACCGATTCGTCAATGCGATGACTCAGAAACCAACGGTCAATCAGTTGGTTCCTCTACCAGAGCAGTCATTCGATGATGAAGACAGTGGTCTACAGACAGAACTTAGCTGGGATTATATCTACGAGCCTGATATCAAGACGTTGATTGATGAATTGCTTGGTCGCTATATTGAGTCGATTGTTTATCAAGCGGTAATGGAAAACGTTGCCTCTGAGCAGTCTTCACGTATGGTTGCGATGAAAGCGGCAACAGATAATGCTGGTGACCTTATTAACGATTTACAGTTGGTTTATAACAAGCTGCGTCAAGCGGCGATTACCCGAGAAATCTCGGAAATCGTTGGCGGTGCTGCTGCTGTTTCATAATTGACTACACCTATATATAGAAGTTCAAGGAGAACGCAATGAGTAGCGGTCGTATTGTACAGATTATTGGCGCGGTTCTTGACGTTGAGTTCAACCGTAATGAAGTTCCTCAAATTTTTGATGCCTTGCAAGTAGATGGTACCGAAACCACCCTAGAAGTACAGCAACAGCTAGGTGATGGTATCGTACGTACTATTGCAATGGGTTCAACCGAAGGTTTAAAGCGTAACCTACCTGTTACTAATACCGGCGCACCGATTTCTGTGCCTGTTGGTACTGGTACGCTAGGTCGCATCATGGATGTTCTTGGTCGTCCTATCGATGAAGAAGGTCCTGTTGCTGCTGATGATAAGTGGTCTATCCACCGTGAAGCACCAAGTTATGCTGAGCAATCAAACAGCACTGAGCTACTAGAAACCGGTATTAAAGTTATCGATCTGCTTTGCCCGTTTGCTAAAGGCGGTAAAGTTGGTCTGTTCGGTGGTGCTGGTGTCGGTAAAACCGTTAACATGATGGAGCTGATCAACAACATCGCTCTAAAACATGAAGGTTTATCAGTATTTGCGGGTGTCGGTGAGCGTACTCGTGAAGGTAACGATTTCTATCACGAAATGCAGGAAGCTGGCGTTGTAAACACTGAAGACTTTAGTAAGTCTAAAGTAGCGATGGTATATGGCCAGATGAATGAGCCACCAGGTAACCGTTTACGTGTTGCACTGTCTGGTTTGACCATGGCTGAGTACTTCCGTGACACCAAAGATCCTGTTACTGGTAAAGGTCGTGACGTACTGTTGTTTGTTGATAACATCTACCGTTATACACTAGCGGGTACAGAAGTATCAGCACTACTTGGTCGTATGCCGTCAGCGGTTGGTTATCAGCCAACACTCGCTGAAGAAATGGGCTTACTACAAGAACGTATTACCTCAACTCAGTCAGGTTCGATTACTTCTGTGCAAGCGGTATATGTACCTGCGGATGATTTGACCGATCCATCACCTGCTACAACGTTTGCTCACTTGGATGCAACAGTTGTACTAAGCCGTGACATCGCATCACAAGGTATCTACCCTGCGGTTGATCCACTCGATTCAACGTCACGTCAGCTAGATCCACAAGTGATCGGCGAAGAGCATTACAACGTGGCTCGTGGTGTTCAGGAAGTTCTACAACGTTATAAAGAGCTTAAAGACATCATTGCGATCTTGGGTATGGATGAGTTATCAGAAGAAGATAAATTAGTTGTTTATCGTGCTCGTAAGATTCAGCGCTTCTTGTCTCAGCCATTCCACGTCGCCGAAGTCTTTACTGGTGCACCTGGTAAATACGTAGCATTACGCGATACCATTGCTAGCTTTAAAGCAATCATCGCTGGTGAATACGATGACCTACCAGAGCAGGCATTCTACATGGCTGGTAGCATCGATGAAGTCGTCGCTAAAGCTGAAAAAATGAAGTCTTCTGCAGCGTAAGCTGTATAAGCATGAGCTAATGAGTAGGTATAACATAACTCTTGTATCTACTCTTCAGTAACGCATCGCAGTTTTACTGTTTTTTGATCGCGCTTTGATGGTAAGGAATTAAGTATGGCAACGTTACAATGTCGCGTCGTAAGTGCTCGTGAAGAGTTGTATTCAGGCGAAATTAGCATGTTAATAGCTACTGGTACCGAAGGCGAGATTGGTGTACTGCCAGGTCACACACCGCTTATTACTTTGTTAAAGCCAGGTGCAATGCGAGTGCAAACACCAAACGGTGAAGAAGAAATAATTTATGTCTCAGGTGGTGTATTAGAAGTACAACCTAAGATGGTTACCGTATTGGCTGACACCGCTATGCGTGCAAGCAATCTTGATGAAAGTAAGATTGTCGAAGCTCGCAAGAAAGCTGAGCAAATGCTAGTAAACCAGTCTGATACACTACAGACTAATGCAGCTTTAGCCTCACTTGCAGAGTCAGTAGGACAGCTACAGACTATTCGCAAGTACAAAAATCGCGTGTAACTTATCATTGATAGTTATTACTGTTAGCGATAGGTAGCTGTCTAAAGCTAACATTGTAATCGAAGACAAAAAGCAGTCCATTATATGGGCTGCTTTTTTATGTCTGTTAGTTTGAATTTGCCAATGCTATGGCTGCTACTTTTACTTATATCAGTGTTTGGACAGATAAGTATTTTATGAGCCTCCGTTAATTATCGTTTGAGAACAAGATAATATTGGATTTCCTTAAAATGCCACTAGCAGTAAGGGTGATATGTGGTTATATTAGACTATGAAATATCGTAAGTATGGAGTGATACTGTGGTGCGTCTGTGCGATGTAAGACACTAACATTGGTTATTAGGATGCGCTCTGGTTGTAAGTATTTAACGAAAACGAAATTACTGCCTATTATTGAGATAGGTAGGATTATTCTTGGACGCAAACTAAAGTTTTATTAGAGGTAGTTTATAGGTTTTGTTAACGACTATCAGCTATAGTATAGGAAGCTGTAGGTTTAATAGTATACTGTGCTACCAAGTTTGTAACAGCTATACGAACATCAATTGTACTGCTTTATGGTGCTATTAATTTTACCGCTCTTACTTTTACTGCTTTTAAATTAGATGTATTAGAGGATATAACAATGACAACGACTGAAGAAGACAACACCCCCCGAATCCTGATTGTTGAAGATGATGAGCGTCTGGCCATGTTGACTCAAGATTACTTGGTCAAAAATGGTTTAGAAGTGGCAATTGAAACTGACGGTAACCGTGCTATTCGCCGCATTGTAAATGAACAACCAGATATGGTCGTACTTGATGTCATGCTACCTGGTAGCGACGGATTGACAGTTTGCCGTGAAGTTCGCCCGCACTATCAAAATCCTATTTTGATGCTGACTGCGCGTACCGAAGATATGGATCAAGTATTGGGTCTAGAGATGGGTGCTGATGATTATGTCGCTAAACCTGCTCAGCCGCGCGTATTGCTCGCTCGTATCCGTGCTTTATTACGTCGTTCAGAAAACGCACCATCAGAAGATGTGCCGCAGCGTTTAGAGTTTGGCGAGTTAGTCATTGACAACGGTGGTCGCTCAGTCAATCTAGGTGATGAGCTGGTTGATTTTACTAGCGCTGAATATGATCTATTGTGGTTACTTGCTTCTAACGCAGGTCGCATTTTATCTCGTGAAGATATCTTTGAGCGTCTACGTGGTATTGAGTATGATGGTCAGGATCGTTCAATTGATGTGCGTATTTCACGTATTCGTCCAAAAATCGGTGATGATCCAGAAAATCCAAAGCGTATCAAAACCGTACGTAGTAAAGGTTACCTGTTTGTGAAAGAAGGCAACTAAGATTACTGCATCTACGTAGTGATTAATTATTAGTCATTTTCGAAAAAAACCAGCATCTTTGCTGGTTTTTTTGTGGCTAAATTTTAACTTTTGAACTTAAATGCAGTGTTATGTGGTTTAATTAACCCATTATTATAGACACTGATCGAATATGGGTGACTTGTATCTATATTTGGGCGATTATTGCAGATTAATTAGACTGCATTAGTCAAAGTCTATCTCTATTTGATAATACTCGATATCAGTATATGGCGCTCACTATGTAGCGAATGATATCGGCACTCTCTATCTATTAAGTTGGTCACGGCACGTATGTCATTAGTCTCTTCTTTAAAACACAGTATTTTTGTTCGTATCTATGCTGGACTGCTTATAGTCTGTTTATGCGTAGCATTGTTTGCGCAGTTATTGATGGACACCATCAATAAGGAACGCGTGCAGTCCTATCGCGAGAGTATGGCGATGGGGGCGTTTCATTTAGTAAGTGAAGGCATCTCTCATCAAGATACTAAAGAAGATCGTGAGTATTGGCTGTCTGATGCCAGTAGTCTATTTGGTTCAACGTTTAAGATTGTCCCTATCGATGAGGTAGACTTTACTGCCAGTGAATTAAGACGCTTTAAGAACGATGCCACAGTGGTTCGTTATATGAGCCAACCTGTCTATGCAGATGTGTATTATCGTCTGCCAGACAATGAGAACGTGTTGACCGCGCGAATATCGCAAGTCACAGAGCAGCAAGTACGAGCTATCGCAATATTTTTACTAGATGATTTGTCCTATCAGATGACCTTGTCTGACAAGCGTGCGCGTCTAGCAGAGTTAGAGGAGAAATTTTCTTTTCCTTTAGCGTTTACTGCTGTCAATACGCTCGATTTGGATTCAGATCAGATGTCGCGTTTGCGCCGTGACGAAGTGGTTATCTCATTGCAAGATACTAATAGCAGCAAAAGTAACTCATCTATTAGAGTAGTGGTACCGTCTGAAATCAATGATATGGCGATATTGATTGGTCCTGTGCCGTTGTTCAACTGGTTCCCACTTAACCTAATCATCAGTATGATTCTGATTAGTATGTTCTTAATCAGTTTGGGTGTTTATGCGCTTATTTTCCCGCTTGAGCGTAAGCTACAGCTGATTCAAGTAGGTGTCAACGAAGTCAGTAAAGGCAATCTTGATATTCAAGTACAGGTCATTGGGCAAGATGAGATTGCGCGTCTGTCAGCGACATTTAATGCCATGACGTCACATATCAAGCGTTTGATTGAGTCGCAACGAGAGCTGACGCGAGCAGTATCACACGAGCTTCGGACGCCAGTGGCACGTATTCGGTTTGCCGTAGATATGCTTGCTGATACTGACGATGAGGATTCGCGCTTCATGCAACGTGATTATATCGATGAAGATATTGAATCACTTAATGGCCTGATTGATGAGATTTTGACTTATGCTAAGCTTGAGGAAGGCTCGCCAAAACTAGATTTGGAGCCAGTAAACCTCAAAGAGCTGCTTGAGCAGATCGAGCGTGAGACCAATGCATTGGGTAAACCAATCAAAATCGTGACCAACTTACCAAACCCAAAAGTCACTGCCATCGCAGATCGCCGCTATTTGCACCGCGTGATACAGAATCTTGCAGGTAATGCTTTGCGTTATGCTGAGACGACTATCATCGTTAGTGCAGGCGTCAAAAAAGGTAACGCGTTTGTCAGTGTAGAAGATGATGGACATGGTATTCCTGAAGCCGATCGCGAAAAAGTATTTATACCGTTTTCACGTTTAGATGACAGCCGTACACGGGCATCTGGTGGTTACGGCTTAGGCTTATCAATTGTATCGCGCATTGCTTTTTGGTTTAATGGTAGTATGAAAGTCGATGAAAGCCATACACTTGGTGGAGCGAGATTTGTGATGACGTGGCCTATCAAACCACTGACCCAGATTCTTGCTGCTGATGAGCTAACACAAGAGAGAAGCGAACGTGATTTTGATACTAAATAATTGCTCCCCGTAACCGTGTTTAGCCATACAAGAATTATGATTAAATGGATTTGATTACAGACACTTTGGCAATGAGATGATGCGTTTACCATATATTTCTAAAATAGCTTTATAGTATAGGAGGGTAGAGGATGCCATATTTATTTGGAGGACTGGTGCTATTGAACGCGATAACATTGGGTTATCATTTGTTCTTCAAACAGCCCTCAACGACCCAAACACTAAAGGCAGCACAAGGGGAGCTGACTCAGCCCCTTGCCTTCACTAATAGTGCTGAGTATCTCCCGCCTATCATTGGTACGAGAGACTAAGCAACTATCGCCCGATTTATATGGGCGATATTTTTATCGTATGTCTTTATTCGTTGTAGCGTTCTCTACTCCGGAGGTATCGACCGTATCAGCAGCGATGGTATTATCTCCAGTAACTTTGGAGAGTAGGGGGATGCGCACGCATACTTGCAGTCCACCATCAGGGTGGTTAATGGCCTCCACCGTACCGTGATGTAACCTTGCGATACGATCGACGATAGCCAGTCCTAACCCACTACCTTGCGTCGTACGTGCGGTCTCCCCGCGCTCAAACGGCTGCATAATACGCTCTAACTGATCCTCTGCCACCCCGTTACCGCAGTCCCGCACACAAATCATCAATTGCTCTTGCGCCTCTTGAGTGACTACGTTCTCACTGACCACATCGCTCTCTTCTTCTGGAGCCGTTTCTATAAATGTCGGTGTCACTGTGGCTGAAAGATAAATCGGTGGTTTACCATAGCGATTGGCATTGTTGATGAGGTTGATAATCAGACGTTTGATAGATAAGGGGCGTACAGGAACGACCTTATTGCATTCTGATTGATATATAAACTTCATTGGCGCAAATTGCACCATGATTTCGTTAAATATCGTATCCAAATTGGTTAAGCTTACGGGCTCATCAGAGCCGTCTTTCATAAACGAGATGAACTGCTCCAAGATAGCATCCATGTCTTCAATATCGTAAATCAACCCTTCTCGAAAGAAATCATCTGGCAGCATCTCAGCAGTCAAACGCATACGAGTCAATGGTGTACGTAAGTCGTGCGAGATGCCAGCAAGCATAATCGTCCGCTCTTTTTGCGCTTGATTCAATGTCGTAAACAAACGGTTAAAAGCCATATTTACTTGACGTATCTCAGTAGGACCCTTTTGCGTAGGTAAGGTCGTAGCATGTCCTAAACGAATGTAGTTGGTCGCTGCACGCTGCAAATAACGTAGCGGGCGATTAAGTTGTCGTGCAAGCAAAACAATGGTCAGTAGGGATAATATAGGCAGCCCAATCAAGAACAGTACGAGTAAGGTCGGACTGTACTGTGAGTAGTAAACCACGGGCTCACGAATCCAAAAACTGTCGTCGCGGCTGTCCTGCACCCAAAGCTGAGGCGTTGGCTTAAATTTAAAGTACACTTCGACAGGTCGACCCAGCTGCGCACCAATCTCACGCTGAAGCACATCAGTGAAGAAACCGACAAACGCCTTATCAGCAACTTCAGGGAAATCACTGGGATTGTTGACGACGACGACGTGAGAATGTTGATAAACCCACTGACGGATATCAGGGCGGTACTGCCAGTCTTTATTCACGCTATTGATTAAACGTAGCTCACTTGTCAAATAACGCGCGTGATTTTTGAGCTCTGGTAGATACAAACTGCGCCAAAAAAATAGAATTGATAAACCCACACTGATAAGAACAATAAAAGAGACCATCAAGGTCGTCAGCCAGGTGTTGGAGTAGGAGCTTGGCAGCCAACCTTTGCGACGCGGCTTTGAGTTTGGTGTGATCATATAAATCCAGCAGGTTAAGAGGGGTACTGTGTTGGGTTTGGTCTTGGACTAAACCGCTGTATCGTGGCTGAGACAGTTCAGTGGATGCTGTGAGCGTACGTAAAACTAAGCAAGCTACGATAATCATAGAATAGCACATTCGATAAATAGTACTTGTATAGTACTTATTGAGAATAGCCGCTCAATCTTTGAGATCAAAATCAAGCAAATTAGATATGAGTGATTTGATGCATGGGTTAATTATGTATAAATGGTTTGATGTCTAATTGGTTTGGTTTGAAGACGATTCGATGCCTAGGTAACTTGTTCTTATGAAGTACCTACTATGAGCATTTAAAAAATGGTTATCGACAATTATGTTTTACATGGACTAGCATTTAAGCTATTGTTAATAAATAATTAAATATGCACAGTTTATGTTTTCAACAAATAAAGACTGTGATATAATTATGCCCTTTTTGGTATACCTGCGAAAGAGAGAATTCACATGGTTGTTATTCGTTTAGCACGGGGCGGTGCCAAGAAACGCCCATTTTATCAAGTAGTTGTTGCTGATCAACGCCGTGCGCGTGACGGTCGCTATATTGAAAACATCGGCTTTTTTAACCCACTCGCTAAAGAGTCTGAAGAAGCAGTACGCCTAAACATGGAAGCGTACAATGCGTGGATCGCAAAAGGTGCACAACCTTCAGATCGCGTTGCTTCATTAGCAAAAGCTTACAACAAGTCTGCAGCACAAACTGAAGCAACTGCTTAAGTTTTCGTTGTTACTGAACCACTTATAGTCTAACTACAAGTTGATTCAGTAGACTTTAGAATACATAGCGTAACTGGTCTGACCAGGGTGCGCCATTAACTGTTTATCGCTTTTGACACAATTGTTTTTGCAATTGCTGTTTTAATCATTGTTAGGTTAGCTGCTATGTCATCTACTCCAAATGCTAGTACCCTCATGAAAATCGGTCAGCTTAAGAAGCCTTACGGCATTAAAGGTTGGCTTTGGGTATTTAGTGATACGGATGATCGTACAGCGATATTCGACATGAAGCCGTGGTGGATGAAAACTGCCACTGGCATGAAACCTTTGACTGTGAAGGCTTGGCGTGAGCAAGGCACAGGACTTGTGGCTCAATTTGAGCAGATTCCTGATCGCAATGTTGCTGAGACTATGAACGGTGTTACCGTTTGGGTCGAACAAAACGTCCTACCTGAAACAGCTGAAGACGAATATTATTGGTCGGATTTGGTCAGTCTGCGCGTGATGAACGAGCAGGATGAATATCTAGGCAATATCACTGAAATGTTTGAAACCGGTGCCCATGACATTATGCGTGTAGCGGCCAATTCAGACAGTTTGGATAATGAAGAGCGCCTAATTCCATGGCATAAGCAAACGGTTATAGAGGTCAATATGACTGAAAAAACAGTACTTGTGGCATGGCCGAGTGATTATTAATATCGATTCTAGCTTTTAGTTAGACTTCATTAATAGCCACACCGATTGTTTTAGCCTCAATGTAAGTAGACATCAGATGTATTTTGCCGTAATTAGTATTTTTCCTGAGATGTTTGCCACGATTCGTGAGTTTGGAATCACGGGACGGGCAGTGACTCAAGAGCAAGTTACGATTGAATGCATTAATCCACGTGATTATACCACTGATAACTATCGCCGTATTGATGAGCGCCCTTATGGTGGCGGTCCTGGGATGGTGATGATGGCTGAGCCATTATCGAAAGCCATCGAGGATGCCCGTTTGCGCGCCAGTCAGCATGGCTGCCGTATCGATAACGAGCACTGTCCGGTGATCTATATGTCGCCACAAGGACAGACGCTTAGTGAGAGTAGCGTCGTTGGTATGACTGATTACGATGGCATGATTTTATTATGCGGTCGTTATGAAGGTATCGATGAGCGTTTGCTGTCACAGTATGTCGATATGGAAGTGTCACTAGGTGATTACGTGTTGACTGGTGGTGAGCTACCAGCGATGGTGCTGATGGATAGTGTGATACGTCGTCTGCCCGATATCATGGGTGATGACAAGTCAGCAGAGCAAGACTCGTTCGTCGATGGCTTGCTTGACTGTCCACATTATACTAAGCCGCATGAGTTTGCCGGTATGGCAGTTCCTGAAGTGTTACTGTCAGGGCATCATGCCAATATCGCCAAGTGGCGTTTTGCTCAGCAAGTCAGTCGTACGCAAACGCGTCGTCCAGATTTGTGGCAAGCGTTTACCCCAACGGCAGAGCAAGCGAAGTGGCTAAAAGCACTGGCAAAAGCAGATAAAAAGTAGGGTGTTAACCTTTGATTTTATCGTTTTTAAGTTTGATAAACAGTTAAAAAACAGAATTTTGAGCAATAATAAAACGAGTCATCACATAGTGGCCGTTGGTTATAACCCATTTACGTTGTGTCTCACTATAAAGAGATATAATTAATTATTACAAACAGGTGATATGCGTCAAGCCTCTATTATCTAATGTGAGGAGATAACTCTCATGAGCAACAAGCATCCATTGGTTCAGGTCATCGAAAATGCTCAATTGATCGAGCGCCCAAGCTTTGCACCCGGCGATACCGTCGTGGTACAAGTAAAAGTACGTGAAGGTGAGCGTGAGCGTTTACAGGCTTTTGAAGGCGTTGTAATTGCTAAGCGTAACCGCGGTCTAAACTCGGCGTTTACCGTACGTAAAATCTCGAGCGGCGTTGGTGTTGAGCGTGCATTCCAGTTGCACTCACCAATCATCGATAGCATTGAAGTGAAACGCCGCGGTGCTGTTCGCCGTGCGAAACTGTACTACTTACGTGAGCGTTCTGGTAAATCAGCACGTATCCGCGAAAAACTTGCGCCACGTCCAGCTCAGAAAAAGACTGATGCTGGCGTACCTGATGCCATTGATACTGCACCTGGTATTTAAGCACAAGTTTGCCGTTTTGAGTTGATCGTATTATTTTAGGGTTGACTCAAAATAAGGTAATAGTAGATACAAGCCCTTATTCATAGGTTTATTTATAAATAAGCGGGCCATACCAAAAAAGACGAAACCCCAATCTATGCGTATGCTAGATTGGGGTTTTTGTATGTGTGCCATTATAAATGTAGATTTTATCACCTATCAACCTCACATTAATAGTTGGCAGCTATTCGTTGTCAGGTGTTTCAATACGGCTGACTTGCTCTTTAGATTTACTGTATTTTCGTAGTCGGATATATAGCGTCTTAGTGACGGTAGCGATGAGCTTTTGTTGATCATCGACGATATCGACTTTGTATTCGCGGAATACAGCGTCACCATCTTTTGCTAGATCTTGAATCGTAATGACTTCAGAGCTGGGTATTTTCATGCGTGCAGTGACTTTGCTATTGCCGGGCGCGACAAAGTCAATACTTGAGCTTTTGTCCCACACCACGTAGTTGCTGCCCAGTTGATGCATCAGCATGAGCATGTAGAAGGGGTCAACCATCGAATATAAGCTACCACCAAATTGAGTACCAACGATGTTTTTGTTTAGCGTGGTCAGTCCCATGCTGACCACACATAATCCCTGATCAAGGCTGATATGGTCGATTTTGATACCTGCGCCAATGTATGGAGCATAAGTATTGAGTCGCAGCTTTAAAAGGTGCGGTGTCAGTAATGGCATGATACTTTGTTTTGCTCGACGCTTTAAAGTCTCAAAATTAGCGGGAAATACACTCATAGCTCTATCCTGTTGCTTTTTTCAATTTTTTGATATTACCAGTAGTACTGTTTTTCGGTATTGACTATCAGGTGAAGATCGTCAAAAAATATTTATCATAGTGAAAAATGGCTACGCTCGCTAGCTCTAAAGCGTAACCAAAAAAACAATATATTCATCTGGTATGCACTTATATATTGTCAATATAGCGCATCTACAAAGTTCTATTGGGCTTTGTACCATTACAAATGCAAACTTTCATTTATGTATTATAGTGAGACATACAGTATCTTTACATGAGTTTTGGGTCGCATTTCACCAATGTATAGCATACAATAGTTTGCAGTTTGCGATGGACACATTGATCGATCCAGTACTTGATCAGCGTATTAGCAACCATAAAAGACGTAATCCACACAAGGAAATGTAATGAGTAACCCTCAGACCCCTTCTCCGGGGTCTAATCCGACGCCGAACCTATCCGACCATGACAATAATAATGACAGTAACAGAGAGGGTAGCTATCCAGAATTACACAAGCCAAGCTCAAGCTTTGATAATCGCGATGCTTATCTGAATCATGAACTACAGATCATGCAGCCGAAGCGCTGGCGACCTAATTTGCCGTTTCGAGATTATCGTTTTGAGTATGAAGATACGATCCCAGCGATGGCAGCAACGATTGGCAAAGTGGTTATGGTGGGCGCCATTGCAGCAACGTTTGCAGGACCACTAGGGTTGGGCGATGCTTTTGTTCTAGAAAACGTACGCTATGAGCTATTGATTGTTTCCTTCTTTATTATACTGTTTTCTGGTTTCTTATTACCGACAGCCAACCTGGCTGGTACTCATGGTCCACTCATTCCATTGATTCCTATTGTTGTGGCCGCTGGTGGTCACCCTATGGCATTTGGTTTGCTTATCGGCGCTTTTGGTCTACTCCTTGCTATCAGTAAAGGGGGGAGTTTGCTTGCTAACTTGACCAGTAAAGGCGTCTGCGGTGGTCTACTTATTTACTTAGGGTTTATTGGTACGACATCACAGGTCAAAAATCTCTTTGCATGGTCAGAGAGTATTGGTATGACGCACATTGCTTTCTTTATTATTTTAGCGACTATCTTGCTATATGCCTTACTTGAGCATTGGCAAAAGCGCTGGCTTGCGGTACCGCTTAGCTGCGTACTGGGCGGCGGTCTTGCATTTGCATTGGGCGCGCCTTTTGAGTTTCAGACCGCGCCAGGTCTACCAAACATGAATCCAATGTATTGGTGGGGTGAAAACACAGGGTGGATGTTGGGTCTGCCCACGATTGAAAGCTTTATCGTAGTTCTACCATTTGCCATTCTAGCCGTTGCTATGTGGTCACCAGATTTTTTGGGTCATCAAGTGTTTCAAAAAATCAGCTATCCCAAACGAACTGAAAAAGTACTTATGGACATTGATGATACGATGACCAGTGCGTCGTTTCGTCAAGTAGTGGGTTCGGTGCTGGGCGGTGCCAACTTTGCGTCGTCGTGGGGTACATACATTGTCCCAGCAGCGATTGCCAAACGTCCGATTCCGGCTGGTGCGCTATTGACGGCGCTATTCTGTATTATCGCAGGGGTTTGGGGTTATCCGATGGATTTGGCCATCTGGCAGCCTGTGATGTGTGTGGCACTGATCGTAGGGGTGTTTATACCGTTACTAGAAGCGGGCATGGAGATGACGCGCGAAGGAAAGACCACGCAGTCTGCTGCTATCGTGGTGTTTGCTTCTGCACTAGTCAATCCCGCTTTTGGTTGGTCGCTCACGCTATTACTCGATAATTTGGGTTTGATTGGCTCTAAAGAGCGCAGTGCTGGCTTATCTAAAATGAGCCGCTGGATCATACCAGGTATTATGTTTGTGGTGCTGACAGGGGTAATGGCTATCGTTGGTATGCTGCCTGGCATCCCAGCATTGATGGCAAGCTTCCGCCAATAATAAAAGCAGGGGATAGAATCTTCTTTGTCGCTTCATTGATAGGCATAGACGTATAGATTAACTATACTCGCTATTTTCACCTTTGAATCGTCTAAAAAGTTGTCTCTATCAGTACCATAGTTGAACGGTCAACATACCTTAAAATAAGATAAATCATACGAAGTCAGCATAAAGCTGGCTTTTTTGTGAGTTATCATACACGATCTACTCGCTTGTAAAATGAACATTCCCGCCCCATAACTGGCTATATCAATTAAGGTTTTAAGAGCAAAAAAGTCTATGGTCAACGTCTCAGAAACAAGCCCTGTCGATGATAAAAAAGCCCGTCTCAAACATCTCATCAAACGCCTGCCAAACTTGCCAGGGGTGTATAAAATGCTGGGCAAAAACGGCGATATTTTATATGTGGGTAAAGCCAAATCGTTAAAGAGCCGTGTGAACAGTTACTTTGCCAAAACGATTGATCATCCAAAGACGCGCGCATTGGTGGCTCGGATTCATAATATTGAGACCATTATCACGCGTAGTGAGACCGAGGCACTACTGCTCGAACAAAACCTCATCAAAGAACATCGCCCACCATATAATGTCCTACTGCGTGATGATAAATCATACCTCTATGTGTTTATCTCAGCCGATAAGCCTTATCCACGTTTGGCGTATGGACGCGGCAAAGGCAACCATCAAAAAGGTCGTTTTTTTGGCCCATTCCCATCCGCCCACGCCGCAAAAGAAACGCTGGTATTGATGCAGAAAATGTTTCAAATGCGTCAATGTACCAATACTTTTTTTAAACAGCGTCAGCGCCCTTGTCTTGAGTATCAGATTAAGCGTTGCCGTGCGCCCTGTGTCGGTCTGGTATCGCCAGAGGAATATGCGGAAGATGTGAATAATACCATTCGGTTTTTGAAAGGTGACTCGGGTGATATTCATAGTACGCTAATTGAAAAAATGGAAGGCGCTGCTGAAGCGCTAGATTTTGAAAAGGCTGTGTTTTATCGTGATCAGCTGTCCATGTTACGCGAAGTGCAGGCAAGACAAGCGGTCTATACGGTACAAGGCGAGGCTGATGTGATCGCGATTGCCAGTCAGGCTGGCATGACCTGCGTCAACGTACTAACCGTACGCGGTGGCCGCGTGTTAGGCGGCAAAAACTACTTTCCCGATGTGGATAGTAGTGAGTCGCTAGCAGATAATCTATCGGCTTTTATCACATCATTTTACTTTCAGGTGACCGATGACCTACCAGCCGAGATCATTTTGAGTCATGAGATATCAGATCAGTTGGCAGTGAGCGAAGCATTGGCAACGCATTTTGGCAGTAAAGTAACCATCAAGACCAATGTACGCGAGCACCGCTCAGAATGGCTGGATTTGGCAACGCTCAACACCAGTAATGCGCTAAAAACCAAGTTGGGCGATTATTTAGAGCTACATGCGCGCTTTGGTGCACTAAAGGACGTACTGGCTGATGTGACAGACCGCACCGTTGATCGTATTGAGTGTTTTGATATCTCTCATACGATGGGTGAGGCGACCATTGGTAGCTGTGTGGTGTTTGATCAAGGCGGCGCGCGTAAGCGAGATTACCGTCAGTATGCTATTCATGATATCCAAGGCGGTGATGACTATGCCGCAATGAAGCAAGTGCTGACCAGACGCTACAAAAAGCAGCCATTGCCTGATCTATTGCTGGTTGACGGCGGAAAAGGACAGCTTGGTATCGCAAAAGAAGTGCTAACAGAATTGGGTATCCTAGGTGATACCTTGCTTATCAGTGTGGCAAAGGGCGAGGGACGTAAAGCGGGACTTGAAGTATTGCATTTCATCGATCATGAACCGCTTGATTTGCCGATGGATAGCAAGGCACTACATTTATTGATGCATATTCGTGATGAGGCGCACCGGTTTGCCATTACTGCGCACCGTAAAAAACGCGATAAGCGCCGCTCCTCGTCAGTTCTCGAAGTGATACCAGGGCTTGGTGAAAAGCGCCGCCGCGATTTGCTCAACCACTTCGGCGGTATGCAGCAGTTGCTTGGCGCGTCACAGCAAGAGCTGGCAGGTGTGCAGGGGATTGGACCTGTACTGGCAAAAACAGTCTATAAAGTACTGCACGAGTGATTTTGTACGATTAAAAAGATCATGAATAAAAATGGGGCGGGTTCGGATAAATAAGATTATCTGAAAACGCCCCATTTTTTGATCTATTAAACTCTATTATTCAGCAGATGCTACTTTATAAGTCGTAAATTTAAAGCTTAAATCACTTTTTTCATCATGCATCTGCTCAGACTCTTCTGCTACGTTGAAGCGAGCAGGTAACTCAGGATAGAACGCATCACCATCGGCAATATCAGTATCTACGTGGGTCAGTTCAATACGATCGGTATACATCAGCGCTTCACTGAACACACGCTCACCGCCAATTACCCAGATCGTATCTAGGTGTAGCCCATGAGCCAAACTTGCCGCGTGAGTTAGGGCATCATCCAAATTATGAACCACATGCACGTGGTCATGTCCGACTAGCCCTTGCTGCTCTGCATAGTCCATCTGGGTAGAGATGATAAAGCACACACGTTTTGGTAATGGCTTACTATCCATCGACTCAAACGTCTTACGACCCATAATAACGATGCCCTGCATGTCACTACTAGACGCAGTATTTTGCGGATCGCGTGTGGTCATTTTTTTGAAATGTTGCAGATCCGCCGAGATGTGCCACGGTAGTTTATTGCTTTTACCGATACAACGATTGCTACTTATGGCAGCGATTTGGGCGACTTCAGTGTGGGCATAGCTCATAATGTGTCCTTTATATTATATTTTTAAACATTTACATTTCTAAATTTTGATCTTACGTAGAGCGGGTACTAAGACCAGCTCTATACAGCAACTTTGGCCTTGATAGCAGGGTGCGACTCGTAGTCATTGACGCTAATATCTTCATATTTAAACGCAAATATATCTTTGATATCCGTATTCAAAGACAGTGTTGGCAGCTTATGAAGCGAACGTGTCAGTTGCAGCTCAGCTTGCTCGCGGTGGTTTTGGTAGATATGGCAATCACCGCCTGTCCAGACAAACTCACCAACCTCTAGGTCACATACTTGTGCAATCATATGAGTCAATAACGCATAGCTGGCGATATTGAATGGCACACCCAGGAAATTTACAACCCCTAATTTATGCACAAGTCGTTTTATTTTCTAATGTAGAGCGCTATATTCTGACTGTGCATTTTTAATTCTGCACAATACGAACTGTGTAAACGGTCAGTTGTCCTTAGCAGCAATACTAACATTATTCGATTTGCCGAGTAGAGTGTCTTGATAAGAGATATTATATCTTATCAAGACATATAAAACACTTAGCCCAATACTAAAACTCACCCTAAGGCCTTATCAACTAACGCATCAGTAAGCTGAACTTGCGTTTCTTGAGACTGTTGTAATTTAGCTTTTAGCTGATCGCAAATAGCTATTAATTCATTAACCTTAGCAACGATGCGATGTTGTTCAGCTAATGGAGGAACAGTTATTTCAAAAAGCTCTAAAACTTTTTTACTTAACCCTTCAATAGCCATTCCTACTTGTCTCTCCCAAACAGTTTTCTGAAGAAGAGGTGATTGTATACATAAATGTACAAATGGAATCATGCTTGATTCGATTAACCTAATAATAGTCACATGCTGACTAACATTTGCTTCCGGATAGGTATCAGGGAAGATAACAGGCCTTCCAAGAGATGCACCTGTTATATTGAGAAGAATATCGCTAGGATAAACAATAGTATTACTCATGCGCTGATGCGTCTCTTTAGTAATGTAAGCAATGTCATGTACTTTTAACCCTTCGTTCCATACATTTTGTGAGCGCAAAAAAGGAATACCAGTCGCTGCGTAAGCAGCTTGCCCACCCCTCGGCGTACTACCAGAGCCCAGTTTTTCGACTAATTCACCTAAGCGATAAAAGCTCCAGCCTTCTGGCAATTCAAAAGGCTTCTCATCATCGCTAATTGACGGTAAAGGCTTTACTTTCTTAATTTTCTTTTCTTTGATTAACCTCTCTTTTTCTTTAGCTATCTTTTCTAATAACACTGAAGCAGGTTCATCGTCTGGGTTTTGTGGAACTAACTTACCCATCACCGCTAATTGCAACACAGTTTGCTTTAGAGCTTCGATGCTTTGCTCAGTGGTAAATAGGCTATCAAAATGCTCAGCAATTCTTGCCCAGTTTTGTGCTAGCTCATCAGCATCTGCACTATCTGTCAACGTGGATAATAATACGTCTACAAGCGTAGCGTGAGCGTCGATACTGGCTTCAGTTTGCTGCTCTAGCTGATCACATAGCAGCATGAGCTCATCGACTTTAGCGACGATACGTTGTTGTTCTGCTAAAGGGGGTACTCCTAAGATAAATGGATTTAACTTAGCCAGTGAGATATTAGCAATGTTAGTAGTTTGACTAGCAGTACCAATAATTGACTCTCTACTGGTTGGAGATCGTAAAACCACCATTAGGTAGTCAGATAGTATGTGATAAGGTCTTATTACACTTAGAAACCCACCAAATGAAGTTTTGAGCCTTTCCTAAAAAGTGTGTAACTATCATTTAGATTGTAGAAGTACTTACACGAAATTTAGGAAAGGCTCCAGATAACATCTAAAATAGGTTACATTGACATAAAAAGTTACATATCCAAATTTATTTTTAGCTTTTGAAGTTCCACTATCTGATGAGAAAATTAGGTTTAGGAATAAAAATCCTTGTACTAACATAGGTATTAATTCTGCAAATGGAATGTATCTTGTTAGAACTGCATTTATATTTATTTGTTCATGCACCTCGACACTTATTTCTAATATGCAGACTGCTTACCCCAATCATAAATACCGCGTTTGTAAGCATAAATCAGCATGATTAAGCCGGCGATAATCATCGGCGCGCTTAAGATTTGCCCTTTGGTCATCCAACCTAATAATATGAATCCTTGGTCAGCATCTGGCTGGCGGAAGAATTCAATGATAAAGCGGCTGATGCCATAGCCTAGTAAGAATACAGCGGAGGCGGCCATACGTGGACGTGGTTTTGATGAATACCACCATAAGAATATAAATAGCAGCAGACCTTCGGCAAAGGCTTCATATAGCTGTGATGGATGACGAGGCAATATGTATTGACCATTGACTTCAATCATCAATTCTTGCAATTGTGGATTGCTCTGTAATTGCTCCATATCAAACGCCGCGGCTTGCGGAAAGTAGGTCAGCCAGTTATAGCCACCGTCTGAGACGCGACCCCATAATTCGCCATTGATATAGTTGCCGATACGCCCAAACAGTAAGCCGGTTGGTACACAAGGAACGATAAAATCGAATACTTGAAAGGTAGTCTTTTTATATTTACGGGCAAAGAACCACATACCTAGCATGACGCCGATAAAGCCGCCGTGGAAAGACATACCGCCTTCCCAGACTTTTAATATATAGGCAGGGTTTTGGAGTAATTCACCGAACTGATAAAACAGCACATAGCCAATACGACCGCCTAAGATGACACCAAGCGCGCCATAAAATATTAAGTCAGAGACCATGTCGGTGGTCCAATTGTCGCGTTTGGTACTGCGATACCAAGCCAAACCGTAAGCGGCAGCAAAGGCTAGCAAATACATTAGCCCATACCAGTGCACTTCCAATGGACCCAAGGAAAGCGCTACGGGATCATACTGAGGATGAATCATCATAAAGGCATCATAATTATTGGTAATAGAATGTATGAAATAGGCTTATATAAGAAATTTTTTGTCCAACAATTGAAAAGTACAACTATCGCAAGTCAGAATCTCATCTTATGGATAGAGAGACCTTCCAAGTAAACTCGCCTTCGATCTAATCTGAGCGGTTCATAGACAGTATGAAGGTATTTACTACCTGGCAATCAACAACTTTACAGCAACCTCAAAAAGACACTCATCTTTGATAGTAATACTAACTTTGCCATTATGAGCATTGGCGATAGCTTGCACAATAGATAAGCCTAAGCCTGTTCCTGAATGCATCGTATTCGTTTTATCATGACGATAGAATCGCTCAAACAGTTTATCGGCTTCAATCTGATTTAATGGTTTGTCTAGACGGTTGGTCATAGTTATTCTTAACCAGAGCTGCTCTGGGGATTGAATATCGTCTTTTGGCGCATTAAGCGAGGTGCTTGAAGTGAGGACAGTAGCGGATATCATAATAGTGCTATTACTAGCCGCATAATAAATCGCATTTGACATCAGGTTGGCAAACAGCCGTTGCAATAAGCCTTTATCACCTAGTACTGTTTTAAAATCACCCGATTTTTCAAAGATTATCTCACGATCCTCAGCAATCATCTCATAATAATCTATAAGCTTTGTGATCAAGCTCTCTATATCGACATGACTGATTTGCGAATCACTCAGTCCTTTTTGGGTTTTTGCTAGCAGTAGCATGTTGTTAATCATCGCCGATAATTGCTCTAAGGTGTCATGTTGCTGATGTAATTGTTCGACATATTCCTCTTCCTCTCTAGGCTTATTTAACATGACTTGCGTTTGCGTAATCAGCGTCGCTATTGGCGTGCGTAGCTCATGCGCGATATTGTCTGAAAATCGCGACAACGACTCAAAATTGCTTTCAAGCTTAGCCATCATCGAGTTATAGGATTCTGCTAAAGGTCTTAGCTCTAATGGCATATCACTAACTATTACTCTTTCGCTCAATCTTTCAGGATGAATACCTTTCATCCTTTGCACGATAGTGGATAAAGGGGCAAAACCCCAATACACGCTTAAGGCTGCTATTGAAACCAACAGTAGTGTGATGGCAAATAGGATCAGACTAAGTTGACGGTTAAACTGTAATAAATACTGATGATGCACGTCAATGGGTAAGGCGATAAGGGCAAGCATGTCATCGTCTCCAATAACCATAGCTCGATAACGTCTGTCTTTAATATTTATTACAAACTGTCTGTCATCATGATTTTGCTGTAATGATAATAGGTTAAAGTCGGCACTTAATTCATTAGCAAAGTTTTTGGGAGTACTAGATAGCAATCGCCCCTCTTTATCAGCAATGATAGTTTTTAGATCGTAATCTAGCGCTGATGAATGCAGGTGATCATCATTTTCTGTGGCTATTGTAGGAAGTAGATTTGAAGAAGCTTTCGAGCTTAGCGGTTGTTGAGTGTTTGATGGACTTTGAGGCTTAGGTAGTGTCTGAGAGGCTATTTGGTTATCCGCCTCTGTTACGCGCTTACGTAGATTAAAGGCTGCGTGGGTAATGATTTCAGCATCCATTTGCTCAAAATGGCCTTTAACAGAGTGCTGTACCCAGATATAGATTATCAACTGCGATAAAACGACAAACATCGTCAATAAAAACACAGTTCGCCATAGTAAGGGTAAGCGTCGATTGTCCAATCTATTTATCATATTGGCTATCTTCCGTTTCGCTGGCAGCTTTATTACTAGCTGAAACGTCGACAGCATCTAATCGGTAGCCCATGCCACGCACAGTATGAATTAGCTTGGTATCAAACTCATCGTCTATTTTTATACGCAGACGTCTTATTGCCACATCAATCACATTAGTATCGTTATCAAAGTTCATATCCCATACTTGTGAAGCAATGATTGAGCGTGGTAATACTTCACCGCGGCGCTCTAATAGAAACTGTAATAGGGAGAACTCTTTTGCGGTTAGTTTAATGGGCGTGTCTCCTCTATGTACAGTGCGCTTGGCAATGTCCATTTTGAGATCCGCTATTTGCATGAGCGTACTTTTATAGTCGGCTTGATTGGCGCGTCGTAATAAGCTTTTTATCCTGACTATTAACTCTGCAAAGGCAAAAGGTTTGGTCAGATAATCATCACCGCCAATCTCAATCCCCTTGATTTTGTCATCTAAATCATCTTTTGCGGTTAGAAATAACACTGGCGTATGCTTGCCAGCCGCTCGGTAATTACGTACTAGCTCAAAACCGCTAACATCAGGCAGCATAACATCCATGAGTATCACGCTAAACTCTTCAGTCATCATAGCATGGTAGCCATCTAAACCTGTCAGCTGATGATCAACAATGAAGCCTGCTTCACTTAAGCCTTTTTTTACATATTCGCCGAGTTTTAATTCATCTTCTACTAGTAGTACTTTCATAGTAATCCTTCAATATAATTATGATTTTATAATACCCAAATCAATATAAATGACAAAACGGACTGGTATCTGACAAAGATGTCATGCGCTCGTCATCAAATGGTCAGTCTTCGTTTGTTAATCTATACCTATAGTACATAGCGGCTCATTCTTGATACGAGTAGCTACTATGAATTATTACTACAGGTAATTAGTTTCAATATTTAATAATTTATTAAGGATGTTATATGAAAAGCTATCGTTCATTCAAAAAAGTGGTGCTGCTATCCGCTTCGATGCTTATCGGTATATCAGCAGCTAATGCGCATACTACCAATCTAAGCACTTCAATTATCGATAATTGCGATAACTTAACTACGTTTGCCAGAAATCTAGATCACAATAACGCGCAGATGTCTGATGCTCAAATGAAAAGCTATGTTGATGCACGAGTCGCTTGCGAAGTTCAGCATCAAAATCAACATCTGCAGTCTGAAAAGTATTTTATAAAAAAATATGGTAGCGATCGTGATAGAAATGCTGATGCCATACTAAATGAATACGTGCAGCATTAAAATATAAAAGTAGCAAGATGACAATATTGTCATCTTGCTGTCATCTCTCTGTCAGAATCAATAAGTTATGCTTTAGACTGAATTAATATCCTAAAGCTTTATGTACCCTCAACTAAATCAATTAAGGATTAACCATGTCACTCTTTAAATCAAAGTCTTTACCTAAAGCAATCGTAGCCACTGCCGTCGCTCTAGTCGTTTCAACCTCAGCTCTAGCACATGATCCTAAAATGCATGCTGAAAAAGATCAAATGAACTGTGAAAAAATGCAAAAGCATATGGATATGATGGGAAAAATGGATCATAGCAAGATGGACATGAGCGATCCTGCCATGAAAGCGATGATGGCTAACATGGGTAAAATGAAGCAAATGTACCAAAAACACTGCGTTACTAACGACAGTAAATCTTAAAAATTTTAGCTCTGTTAAATAGCAGTCAACACTTAACGGAAATAAATTGTTAGGAAAACATATGAAATTTTTATTGGGTGCGCTCTTTACCGTATTTGTGGCAATCGTTAGCGTGTTTGCGGTTGTTACTAGTGGCGTTGTCAATGTGGGAGCTGACCAAGAGCATAGCCCAATGATGTTTAGCTTTTTAGAAACTGCTCGCAATCGTTCCATAGAAAATGCCAGTAAAGATATTGTGGTACCAGATTTAGAGAAGGCTGAGCTAATCAGTTCTGGTGGCGCGGACTATAAGGATATGTGTGCAGGCTGTCACTTGTCTCCGGGAGTGGCACAAACTGACTTTAGTGAGGGCTTGTATCCAAAGCCGCCCAACTTTACCAAGGCTGATATTGTCAAACGTTATCAAACAGAAGACGGTGCAAAGCAAGGCTTTTGGGCAATTAAGCACGGTATTATGGCATCTGGAATGCCTGCGTGGGGCGCGTCCCATGATGACGCTAGAATGTGGGCAATGGTAGCCTTCATTAGATCGTTACCTGAATTAGATGAAAGCCAATACACGATGCTAACCACTAGGATAGATGGCGATATGATGGACATGTCATTTGACGGTGATATGAATATGTCGGATGATGGATCTGGAATGCAGCATTAATTCTTCCATATTCCTTTATAAAAGCGCAGTGCTAAATAGTGCTGCCTTTTGGGATTTAAACTTTGCCTATACTACACTTAGTTATAGGGTATAAATCTTTAGAAGGTTCAACAGATAAGCAGACGCTTAGGAGTAAGTTATGAGACGCTATATAAATATAATGGGCAATGGACATAAAAAGGTATCAGCTTCTGCTCTTTTACTAGTAGCAACGTCAACAGTAATGGCTTGTAGTCAGCCCGATACTAGTGTTTCAAATTCTACTCAAACTGAGCCAACGCTTGCCACCAAAAGTGCTCAAATAGAGCAACCACAACCGCAAATGATGTCTGTCAGTGCTAATTCAGGTACTGGGTCGACAATTCTACAAAACGTCTCGGCTACAGTTTACAAAGATGCTAATTGTGGCTGCTGCAAAGAATGGGTAGGCTATGCCGAAGGTCATGGTCTAAGCGCAACTGCGCAAGACGTTACAGATTTATCTTTATTTAAAGAGCGTTACGGTGTCCCGCAGCAAATGCGCTCTTGTCATACCACCGTCACTACTAATGGTTATGTTTTTGAAGGTCACGTTCCTGCCAAATACATGGCACAGTTTCTAGCCAATCCGCCAACTGATTCCATCGGTCTTGCGGTACCGAGTATGCCAGTTGGTAGTCCGGGCATGGAATATCAAGATAAATTTATGCCCTATAAAGTCATGCAATTGAACAAGGATGGCAGCACTCAAGTGTATGCGGCTATTGAGTCGCCAGCGCAGCAGATGTAGTTCTATTAATAAGTTATCAGATATATAAGTTCAACTCTCATTTCATGGATTAACTTAGGTCAATATTATGAATAAAAACAGATTTAACCGCAGGCGTTTTTTGACAGGGTCATCCACCTTGCTCGGCGCGTCGATGCTATCCACACTACCGACGATGGCTAATAGTGCTTTAACTAAAAGCCAAAATGTCGTAGTCAATAGTGATAGAGCCGATCACATTGTACCTATACTAACGGGTAATGAATTTGATCTTTATGTCAGTGAGAAGATGATAACGGTCAACGGCAAGTCAAGCATGGCAACGCTGATAAATGACTCACTGCCTGCGCCAACGCTTAAGATGCAAGAAGGCGATACGGTCACCATTCGAGTCCATAATCAGCTGAATGAGTCGACCTCTATTCACTGGCATGGCCTCTTAGTGCCGTTTGAGATGGATGGCGTACCGGGTATCAGCTTTGATGGTATTCCTGCGGGTAGCACCTTCACGTACAAATTTAAACTGACACAGTCAGGCACTTATTGGTATCACTCGCACACTGGATTCCAAGAACAAACCGGTATGCGCGGGGCTATTGTGATTGAACCTAAAGGGCGCGAACGCTATCCTATTGAGGAAGATCACGTTATCCTGCTTAGTGATTGGACGCATCGCGATCCGCATAATCTGCTAAAACTACTTAAGCAGCGTGCTGACTTTGATAATTATCATCTGCCAGACTTTAAAAAGCTATTGTCCGATATTGCCGCTACGGATCTTGAGGCGGCTTATGATAAACGTAAAATGTGGAACCAGATGCGCATGATGCCGACTGATTTTACTGATTTATCTGGTGAGACCACGTTTACTTATCTTATGAATGGTAAAACGACAGCGGCTAACTGGACGCAACTTGTCAAGGCTGGACAGCCTGTCAAACTACGCTTTATCAATGGCTCCGCGCAGACGATATTTGATGTACGCATCCCCGGCCTAAAAATGAAAGTCGTCGCGACGGATGGGATTGATGTCGCGCCCGTTGATGTCGATGACTTCCGTATCGGGGTGGCCGAGACTTATGACGTCATCGTCACCCCAACCCGTGACGCGCATACCATATTTGCCCAAAACATCGATCGCACCGGCTTTGTCGCAACCACGCTTGCCACTAAAAGAGGCGCTCGCGCTGCCATACCTGCTATGGATGATGTTGAGTGGCTAACTATGTCCGATATGATGGGGGCTATGGGTGCTAATGGCTATGATGCCCGTCATGCTAAGACCGAATATGACTTTAAGACAGATATGCGCGTCGATAGTCCACGGATGAATCTCGATGATCCGGGTATTAATTTGCGTGATATTAATCGTAAGGTTTTAACCTATAACCAACTGCATTCTGTTGGCAATGAAATAATGGCCGAGCAGCGCAAGCCCACTCGAGAGATTGAAATACATCTAACCGGTAATATGGAGCGCTATATCTGGGCACTCGACGGCATCATGTTTAAGGATGCGCCGCCTGTCAATATCAAACCGGGCGAGCGTGTGCGTATTACCTTAGTCAATGACACTATGATGAACCACCCTATGCATCTGCATGGTATGTGGAGCGATTTGCGCACGCCTGATGGCGATTTTCAAGTTCGCAAACATACGATAATGGTGCAACCAGCGCAAAAAATTAGCTTTGATGTCACAGGAGAAGCTGGTCGCTGGGCATGGCATTGTCATCTGCTCTATCATATGGAAGCCGGGATGTTTAGAGAAGTTGCCGTTGTTTAATAAACCTTCGAATATGAGCCTTATTATGAAAATATATAAAGTAGGTCTACCGTTTATTGGCATGTCATCTTTGATGCTACTAATGTCACCTTTAGCAAACGCTGCTGAGATGTCGAACATGGATCATGGCAGTATGGACATGTCTGGTATGGATATGTCAGATATGGATCACAGCAGCATGGATATGTCGGGCAATATGTCAGATATGGACCATAGTGGCATGGATATGTCAGGCGATATGTCGGATATGGATCATAGTGGTATGGATATGTCAGGCGATATGTCGGATATGGATCACAGTGGTATGGATATGTCAGGTGACATGTCAGATATGGATCATAGTGGCATGGATATGTCGGGCGATATGTCAGGTATGGATCACAGTAGTATGGACATGTCAGGTATGGATCATAGCAGTATGAATATGGATATGTCTGGAATGCAAGGCGGCGAACCACCTCCTAATGCTCGTAGTCCCGACTACTCAAATGGTGTTGACTATGGACAGTATGGTAAACCGGTAATGATGGGTAGCTTACCGTTATGGGGTGTGTCAGTAGAAACTTTGGGCTATCAGTTTGAGAATGACCAAATCGATTTTGAAGCTGAAGGCTGGTACGGTACTGATAGTAATCGTGTCACTCTACGCAGTGAAGGTAGTGCTCAAACTAACGATGATAAAGAGATCGATAGTCTAAGCTCACTCGCTTATTGGAAGCCGCTCGGTATCTTCTGGAATGGAGAAGCGGGTATTGCTTATAATACTGAAAACGATAAGTCCGCAATCATGGCAGGCATTGCTGGTACGGCGCCGTACTTCGTTGAGACTGACGCAAGAGCTTATCTATATACTGATGGTCAAGTCCAGCTTGATCTTGGGGCAGCGTACGAGTGGCGCTTAGATCAGCGTTGGGTGGTCAGACCAGAGCTGGAGCTGACTGCCTTTAGTAAAGATGATACCGATAACGGTATTACTAAAGGATTTAATGAGTTTGAAGCTGAAGTTAGGCTGGCTTATGAGACATTCAGTCGTCAGCTCGCGCCTTATGTTGGTTTCAGCTACGAGAGCGCCTTGGGTGATGCGCGAGACTTACGTCGTCAAGAGGACGAAGACGTTGATTCTAATAGTCTGACTGCTGGTGTGATGTTTTGGTTCTAGGTTCCTAGTTCTAAATGCACAAATATCTCATTATTTAAAGTGCTGAGATTAACGTTAGTATGAACCTTGATACTATTACTAACGTGTTAACGACTAAACAAGCACCTTCCAATAGGTGCTTTTTTGTTAAATTCTTATTTAGCTAAATTTAATAAGTATATTAATGGTTTGACTAAGCAACTAAAGATCAATTTTAAATTGGCTTAACCATATAACTATAAAAAAGGAGTAATCGCATGAACAACGATATGAACCATAAGCAAAAAATGAATCCTTATGTCAAATTTGGTCTGATGATTCTGACCTCCACCATCGTCATGTACATCATGATGTACTTTAATACGTATAAATGGGATCACGTCTATTTTAGTGAGACCCGTGCTTATATGGCGCTATATATGGGTGCGATGATGGCCGTTATCATGCTTGCTTTTATGGGTAATATGTATAAAAAAACTAAAGTTAATCTAATGGTTTACGGCTTGAGCGTGGTGTTGTTTGCTTTTGGATTGTGGGGTGTGCGCTCACAACAAACAGTCGATCAGGTCGATTGGATGCAAGCAATGATACCGCATCACTCGATTGCTATTTTGACCAGTTCGCGTGCTGATATCGAAGATCCACGTGTACGTCAGCTTGCTGATGAAATTATCGAAGCCCAAAGACGTGAAATCGCTGAGATGCAAGCACTTATTGATGAATTGGAATAGGCAGTCACAAATTTTGAGCACTTTGTATTAGGTGTTATTAAGTAAGCAGACTATTGAGAGGTGTACGTTCACACACTAGCACTATATCATTACTTATACTAAGGAAATAACAAATAAGGAGTCCTTGTAATGGTTATTATGATGCACAGTATGATGAACGGGACTATGCACGGCATGATGAATGGATCGATGTACGGTATGGGTTGGGGAGAATCTATTGTCTCCTTATTGTTTACAGTACTGGTTTTTGCGGTACTGATATTGACTATTATGGCCTTACTCAAATATTTGCGTAATAAAGATTAAGTTCCAATTGAAACTTAATTTTCGAGATATCTAGATTAGTAATTAGATGAATAGCAATTAAAGGTTGATGATTGTGCTTTAAAAGCTTTATTTATTGTCTTCAAGGAGTGGTTTTATGAAACATATTGCCGATGAAAAATCTATCAAAGGTGGTCAGTACGATAAAGTACCAGAAAATTATAGTGGTACGGTTTATATCTGCCCGATGCATCCTGAGGTTAGAGATACTGAAAAGAGCGATTGTCCGATATGCGGCATGTTTCTTAAACCTGAAGACGAGGTTGCTGAATCCAACAACCATGAAGATAGTCATGCGCATTGTCATGGAGCGGATGCTAATAATAGTAATGAGGTAAATTCTGTCGAAGACGATAAGTACGACAAGATACCGGAAAATTATAACGGCACGATTTATATTTGTCCTATGCATCCAGAAGTAAGAGATGTTGAAAAAAGTGACTGCCCAATATGTGGCATGTTTCTTAAACCTGAAGACGAAGTTGCTAAAGATGATAGTCACGCTAGCTGTCATGGAAAGGATACTGATAGTAGCGGAGTAAAATCTGTTAAAGGCGGTAAATACGATAAAGTACCTGCTGATTACGATGGCACGGTATATACCTGTCCTATGCATCCTGAAGTGAGAGACGTTAGAAATAGCGGTTGTCCGATATGTGGTATGGCGCTTGAGCCCGAAACGCTTACTATCGGTGAAGAGGACACCTCAGAGCTTGACGACATGACTCGTCGTTTTTGGATATGTACCGTGTTGACTGTACCGCTATTAATATATGTGATGAGCGGTATGTTTGGAGTTGACTTTAGTCAGTATGGTATACCTTCACAGGTTTTACAATGGGCTGAGTTAGTGCTCGCGACCCCTGTAGTGCTTTGGGGCGCCGCCCCGTTTTTCGTTCGTGGCTGGCAGTCTATAAAAAGCCGCAATCTAAATATGTTTACTTTGATTGCGATAGGCGTAGGCGCTGCTTATATTTTTAGTATTGTCGCGACCTTTTTTCCCGATATTTTCCCAGACAGTTTCAGAGATGCCTCTGGTCAAGTCGGAGTCTACTATGAAGCAGCAGCTGTCATTGTAACCTTGGTGCTACTGGGTCAAGTATTAGAGCTCAAAGCCAGAAGTCAAACTTCAGGCGCGATTCGAGCATTGCTTGAGCTCGCACCACCAACCGCAAGACGTGTCGATGAAAACGGTGAAGAAGTCGAAGTCTCGCTTGATGAGGTCGTCACTGGCGATAAGCTACGGGTTAAACCAGGTGAGAAACTACCCGTAGATGGTACAGTGATCGATGGTAATAGTAGTGTTGATGAATCAATGGTGACGGGTGAGCCAATCCCTGTATCAAAAGTAGCAGGAGATACAGTGACTGGTGGTACGGTAAATGGCACCGGAACGCTATTAGTCGAAGCGGTCAATGTTGGAGCAGATTCAGTATTATCTAAAATTGTACAAATGGTTGCTGAAGCCCAGCGTAGCCGCGCGCCTATCCAGCGCTTGGTAGATCAAGTGGCGGGTTGGTTCGTACCTATTGTTATTGTCACCTCTATCATAACCTTTATTGTCTGGGCGATATTCGGCCCTGAGCCCGCTATGGCCTATGCTTTGGTTAACGCGATTGCGGTACTGATTATTGCTTGTCCTTGTGCCCTTGGTCTAGCGACGCCGATGTCCATTATGGTTGGTACCGGCAAAGGCGCGCAAAACGGCGTCCTCATCAAAAATGCTGAAGCGTTAGAGAGTATGGAAAAAGTCGATACCATTGTCGTCGACAAGACTGGCACATTAACCGCTGGTAAGCCCGAGCTTACCGCAATTGATGCGCAGGTAGGTCAAGATGAAGACGAGTTCCTCGCATTGGTAGCCTCAGTAGAAAGCGCTAGCGAGCATCCTTTAGCAGAAGCTATCGTTAGAGCAGCTCAAGAAAGATCACTCATTATTCCTAAAGCTACTGACTTTAATTCGACTACTGGCGAAGGCGTACAAGCCGTGGTCGATGGTAAGAAAGTCGCTATTGGTAACTCTAAGCTTATGGAAAGCCTAAATAGTTTTGATAATGAGCTGTCCACTAAAGCTGATGTCCGTAGAAAAGACGGTGAAACGGTAATGTTTGTGGCTATAGACGGTAAAGCTGCTGGTATTATTTCAGTTGCTGACCCTATTAAACCAAGCACCAAAGAGGCTATTTCACTGCTTCATGACGCGGGACTAAAAGTCGTCATGCTAACGGGTGATAACGAAAAAACCGCGCAGGCAGTCGCCAATAAATTAGGTATCGATGAAGTCCATGCCGACGTCTCACCAGAGGACAAAAACCGTATCGTCAAAGAAATGCAAGACAGCGGTAAATTGGTCGCTATGGCGGGTGATGGTATCAACGACGCACCAGCGCTAGCGCAAGCTAATGTTGGTATCGCTATGGGAACCGGTACCGATGTGGCGATGGAGAGTGCGGGCATTACCCTGCTAAAAGGTGATTTAATGGGCATTGCCAAAGCTTATAAGCTTAGCCGCGCCACCATGCGCAATATCAGACAGAATCTGTTTTTTGCCTTTATCTACAATGCACTTGGTGTTCCTATTGCCGCAGGTGTGCTCTATCCCATATTTGGGCTTCTGCTCAGTCCGATGATAGCAGCGGCAGCGATGAGCTTGTCGTCATTCTCGGTGATTGCTAACGCGCTGCGATTGCGCCGTTTGAAACTATAATTCTGGTACGGTAAAAAGTGTTCTAAAGCACACTGACACATACTGGTCTAAACAAGATCACAAAATATAAGGATACCGTTATGGGCAGCTTTTCTATTACACATTGGCTGATTTTATTGGTCGTAGTGGTGGTCGTATTTGGTACTGCCAAGCTTAAAAATGCAGGTAAAGATTTAGGCGGTGCGGTGAAGGGTTTTAAAGAAGCGGTCAAAGATGAAGAACCCGAGAATGCTCGCAAAAATCATGTGCTTAGCCATGAAAATAGTACGCCAGCTGCAAGTAATGATTTAAATACGCGTGTAGGTAATCAGGCTGATGATATGGAAATCAGCCCTATTTCCACTGATGACCAGCCTAAAGTATGAAGCGCGCCGCTTATAAATAGCGGCACTAAGTAGTCTATTAATATATGTGACTGTTATGTTTGATATTGGGTTTTCCGAATTACTCTTGTTTGGCGTCATTGCTTTAATCGTATTGGGCCCAGAAAAACTGCCGCAAGCCGCACGTACCGCTGGGCAATGGTATGCCAAATTGCGTCGCACGATTTCAACCTTACAGTCTGATATAGAGTCTGAGCTTGATTTGGCTGAGACACGAAAACAGATGCAAAATGAGCTTGCAAAAATCCGTCAGACTGAGTCAGATATGAAGCGTGAACTAGCAGAGATGCGCGGTAGTATGCAAAAGTTTGAAGACTCGCAGAATCAAAGCTTAGACGCTTCACATCAACCAACCGATCCTCATCAGCCAAATATTTCTTCTTCACCTATAGAAAAGGTGAATGAATGAGCTTATTTAAACGCCAAAAAAATCGACAAAAAAAGTTAGCGGATACAAATATTAAAGCCCCAGACACTGCCCATAGTGATGAGGCTGATAATGTGCTGAATGCGCTCAGTGATATGCCTATTACTGAACACTTGATTGAACTACGCAAGCATCTCATCAAAATATGCGTAGCCGTTTTGATTGTTTTCTTAGCATTGGTAGGGTTTTCGCGTGAACTCTACAACCTTTTATCAGACCCTCTAGTTGCACAGTTGCCTGCGAACTCGACTATGATTGCCACTGACATTACCTCAAACTTTATGGCACCTATTCGCTTGACAATTTTCGTTGCTGCATTTGTAGTGATGCCTTATATTCTGTATCAAATTTGGTCATTTATAGCTTCTGGCTTATATAAAAAAGAGAAGAAAATTGCCATTCCTGTGCTGTTTTCTTCGATATTTCTATTTTATACGGGTGTTGCCTTTGCCTACTTTGTGGTACTCAAAGGCGTATTAAAGTTCTTTATCCTATTCGCTCCGCAGAATGTCATACCTATGACCGATATTGATAGTTATCTGAGCTTTGCACTCAAGTTGTTTATGGTGTTTGGACTGACTTTTGAGATTCCAGTGGTTACTTTACTATTGATAATGGTCGGTATCGTATCCACTCAGAGTCTAGAGAGTAAGCGCCGATATATCATTGTTGGTTGTTTTGCTGTGGCAGCTGTAGTTACACCACCCGATGGGGTGTCAATGCTATTGCTAGCGATTCCGATGTGGCTACTGTTCGAGTTAGGTTTGTTTTTAGCAAAAGTGCTAATCAAAGAAGAGCATAAAACTGTTTAACCTCGCAAAGTAGCTAATTTATAAACTAGATATATTGCAAATTAAGTATCTTGCAAAATGACTATTTCGTAAAGTAACTATAAAAATAACCTTATCTTAAACATTTAAGACACTTTTTTTATTTTGGCTGTCCCCTAAACCCTATCAGTACATTCAACTTAGTAATGAGATTTAAATGGAATCCCTAATTAATAATAAAAACAAAACGAATGATAATCTGGCAAATCAGCTTAATCAAGAGTGCTATTGCCGTACTTTAGATCGTAAAGCGCTTAATAACAGCCTGCAAGATCAATTAGTAAACACAAGAGATAATCCACTAGGAGCCAATGAGCTTAATAAGCTGTTTTCAGCGACACCGGTGTTCGTCCCTAAGACAGAGATAGAAGCAATGGTGCGAATCATCGCAGCTATTGAGTCGACTGCTAGACTACCGTCATATCAACAGCAAGTACTGTCGTGGGCACCCAATATCGCGGCTTTCGATCCGGGGCCAATAGGGGCCTTTATGGGTTATGACTTTCACTTAGGGAGCGATGACCCCAAGCTTATTGAGATCAATACCAATGCTGGAGGCGCATTTTTAAACGTAGCACTTGCCCGCGCACAAAAACACTGCTGTCGCCCCTCAGAGCAAAGTGTTGCTACTACTAAAATGCTTGATGGGTTTGAAGAAGCGGTCGCTAATATGTTCATACAAGAATGGCAGCGACAATCGGCAACTAGCATGCCCAATCGCATTGCTATTGTGGATAATGAGCCCAAAAGCCAGTTCATGTATTTGGAGTTTCAGCTGGCCTGCCAACTACTTCAAGCTAAAGGCATTGATACCGTTATACTCGATCCGTCTGAGCTTAACTATGCTGATGGTGTACTGACAGCTCATAGCAAGCCCATTGATATGATCTATAATCGGTTAGTCGATTTCGCCTTTGAAAACCCCAACCACGCCGTGCTTAAAAGTGCCTATTTAGAGGGTGCGGTAGTAGTAACCCCCAATCCGCATGCCCATGCTATATTCGCTAATAAGCGCAACCTGACTTTACTATCCGATACGCAAACTTTGCAGTCGTGGGGACTAGGTGATGATGATGCAGAATATCTAAAAAAGTCAGTACCAACTACCAGAATGGTTACAAAAGAGGATGCAGCAGAATTATGGCGTACTCGGAGACAATTGTTTTTTAAGCCAGTAGCTGGTTATGGTAGTAAGGGCGTTTACCGTGGCAGCAAGATTACCCGCCGCGTATTCGAGACTATTTTAGATGAAAGCTATATTGCGCAGACCTTTATCCCTGCTACAGAGCGATCAATAAAGATTGATGATGTGGTGACGACTAGAAAGGTAGATATACGTCTTTATACCTATGCAGGACAGCTGCTACTAACTGCTGGGCGTATCTATCAAGGCCAAGCGACTAACTTTCGCACACCAGGGGGTGGCTTTGCGCCTGTTTTTCAAGTCTGAACATAGCATGAACATGTAGCTTTGGCTTCTTAAGTAACGTTTACTAGTTTAATTATTCTGCATACCAACTTATCAATAAAACATCATGCTGAATTGGAAAGATGATGATCCAAACCGTTATCCACTACTTCCTGCATTTTGGCATGCCGTTGATTATTGCCTATACTTTTTTTCGTGATGATTACAAACGAGTATATTTGATTCTTTTAGCAACCATGCTGGTAGATTTAGATCACTTGCTAGCAACACCTGTTTTCTTACCTGATCGCTGTAGTATTAATTTTCATCCATTACATACTTACTATGCAATGGCAGTTTATGCGGCTATGCTATTTCTACCAAAGCCCTATAGAATAATTGGTCTAGGATTGTTACTACATATGCTGACTGATTCAAATGACTGCGTAATGACCTATCTGAATAGACTCTAGTGCTTATGCGTAGTCGTTAGCTATAGTGAAAAAATTATACAGGATTAGTTAAAATAAATAGGGTAATCTTCCTTTAATGTCGTTCCTTCCTCAAAAAGGATAAAAAGTGATTCTGGCAATTATAATGGCAGCGATTCTAATCGCTGTCTGCACAGCAATACATTATGGCGTATTAAAATTCTCGTCACAGTTTGTGACGCCGTCGCGCCATCCGGGACACTGCCTTGGGGTCGCAGTTGCCTCAATCGTGCTGGCTCATATCCTTGAGGCACTGCTTTATGCGACTGGCTTTTGGGTTGCTGTGCATAACTTTCAGGTTGGTGACCTCGTCTCGTCCTCATCCAACGGCAGTGCCTCCCTTACCTTTATGGACTACTTTTACTTCTCGCTAGTTAACTACACAACGCTTGGGCGAGGTGACCTCATGCCTAACGGACATCTTCGATTTATGACCGCGATGGAGGCCTTCCATGGTTTCCTACTGATTACAATGTCCGGAACCTTTGTGCTGCAGATCATGAATGGTAAAAAACCCCTTGCAAATTAGCTAAAGACTATCTCGACTATGTGTAGCATAGGGCTGCATAAACCTATGTCAGGATACTAACGTTATTCTGGCATAAGAAAAATAGTTCAAGTTGTTATAAGGAATAAAGCTATGAATCCAAACAATAATAACTACCATCAGGACATTCATCAGTCTGATACTTCTAATAAAACATTAAATACTAATGACAACTGGATTGAGAAAATATGGGCGTGGGCAGATGAGTTTGAGCTCAAGCATTCTGAAATTCCTCGTAATAAAGAATCACTGTTAGCCCTAAAAAAGCTAGAGATCTTAGAGCCTGAACATGATGAGCAACACTCAAAAGACGTCTATAGAATAGCCTATCTACCCGATGAGCTTACCAACCTTACAAATCTAGTAGATATAACTATCAGTGGCATATGTTCAAGTCATTTACTGCCCAATATCGGTAAGCTCACTAATCTAACCAAACTGTCTATTAGTCACTCTAAACTTGTCGCATTACCTGAGAGCATCGGGCAACTGAGTTATCTTACTGAACTCTTTATTGATCAAAGTGAACTCGAAGCGCTACCTGATAGTATTGGACAACTTCATAACCTTACTAAGATGTTCATTGGTCGCTGTCAGATTCAATGTTTACCTGACAGCATTGGACAGCTTACTAAGCTTACGGTACTTGATATAGTTCACTGTGAGATTGAAGAACTGCCTGACAGCATAGGGCAGCTTATTAACCTCGCTAAGCTTTTTATTAGTTATTGCCCGCTCAAGCACTTGCCTGACAGCATAGGGCAACTCAAAAATTTAAATGACCTTGATCTTATTAACTGTGATCTCAAAGACCTACCTAGTAGTATTGGACAGCTTACCAACCTCAACAAGCTTTATATTAATCGTTGTCGTATTAAAGAGTTGCCCGCCAGCGTTGGACAACTGAGCAGTCTTACAGAGCTTTTTATTACTCATTGTGAGCTTGAAGAGCTACCTGATAGCATAGGCCAGCTTTTGAGCTTAACTCACCTTGACCTGCTTCACCTTGAACTAACGGAGCTACCCGATAGCTTTGGACACCTCATTAACCTTGCTGAGCTTAATATTATCAACTGTAAACTTAAAGTATTGCCTGATAGCATCGGACAGCTCGTTAACTTAACTAAGCTCAATTTTAATCACTCTAAGCTTGAAGTCCTACCTGATAGCATAGGGCAGCTTATTAGCTTAACTGAGCTTTTTATTAGTCATGGCAAGTTTGACAAGCTACCTGATAGCGTAGGTCAACTTACTAATCTAGAGAAGCTTTATATTAACCATTGTAGCCTCAAAGAGCTGCCTGAAATCATAGGGCAACTTAAGAGTCTGACTGAGTTTTTTATCAGTTATTGTAAATTGGGCAAGCTACCTAATAGTATTGGTGAGCTTAATAATCTTGTTAAGCTTGAGCTTGTTTATTGTAATCTTAGAAACCTGCCAGATAATTTTACACAGCTGAATAGTTTGAGATGTATCAATCTTACTGGTAATCCTCTTGATAGGCTTTCTCCGAGGGTGAAATGTTATTTACGTTCTATTGATACAGTCTACGGTTGGGATAAACAATCATACTCTTAGCGGTCGTGCGATATTCACATCATATTCTTAGCAAACTTCAAACCCTAATATTAACAACCTCACCTGAGTAAAATATCAATTTAAACGAAGGTTACTAACGCTATATATAGCATAGTGTTAGTAGCCTTTTTTAATGTCTCAAATGCACAAAATATAAGCGCATATATACCATGAAGTAAGATTTATAGCCCCTCAATAGTTGAGTTTTTGACATCTAACAAATTATGATTTCGCTCGTAGAAATTCATCAAATCCTCATTAATAATGACAGTGTGGATTCCTGATAAGATTATTATTGGAGAATAACTTAGCACACACATTGAACCGCCCCGGTATTGTCGGAGACTTAACATTCTGAGAGAATACGACAATGAAAAGACAAACCTACACTCCTGAAATGAAAGAGCGCGCCGTCCGTATGCTAATTGAAGCTAAAGACGATTACCCATCCACCTGGTCAGCCATCAAAGCCATAGCGCCAAAGATAGGTTGCACGCCTGAGACCCTACGATCATGGCATAAAAAGCACATTGATAAAACCATTCCTGCAAAGATTCAAGCTCAAAGCCAAGCCGAGCGCATCAAAGAGCTTGAACGTGAGAACAAAGAATTAAAACAAGCCAATGAGATCATAAGGAAAGCAGCCGCTTTTTTCGCCCAGGCGGAAATAGACCGCAAACCTTAGTGATGGTTCAATTCATCGACGAGAATAAATCTATTTATGGCATTCTAGCTATAGTCAATCTTAGATAAAACCGATACAATATTTATAACCAATTCATTTAGTGAAATAAACGATGACCTATTCAATCGACTTTCGCAAACAAGTGTTACGAAGCATTAAAGACGGCATGACCATTA